>NZ_JBMFRG010000116.1:0-1136 GCF_049968175.1 Dissulfurimicrobium sp. | reverse complement strand
CGAACCAGGCAGCCTCGAGGAGATAGAGCGCCTTCTCAGTATAGACGTCCTTGCACTTGAAATGGGATATGGGCTCATCCCGCTGGTCGATGAAGAACAGGGCGGAGATCTCCTCGAACGGATCAAATCCATAAGGCGTCAATTCGCCCAAGAGATGGGCGTAATAGTGCCGCCTCTCCATGTGAGAGACAATCTCCAACTAAAGCCTAGTGAATACTCCATTCTCATCAAAGGTGTAGAGGCTGCACGAGGAGAACTTATGATGGGACACCTGCTGGCAATGAACCCAGGGGATGTCAAAAAAGAGATAAAGGGCATCCCGACGACAGAGCCGGCATTCGGCCTCCCCGCCCTCTGGATACCTGAATCGGAAAGAGATGAGGCGCAGATAGCCGGCTATACCGTAGTTGATCTATCGGCTGTAGTGGCTACACACATAGCGGAAGTGATCCGTCAAAATGCTGACGAACTTCTCGGCCGCCAGGAAGTGCAGAGACTCCTTGATACGCTGGCAAAGACCTATCCAAAGGCCGTGGAGGAGGCGACAAACGCCTGCCCATTAGGTGTGGTACAAAAAGTGCTACAGAGTTTGGTAAAGGAGAAGGTCCCGATAAGAGACCTTCTCACGATAGTAGAGGCACTGGCTGATTATGGACCTTTTACAAAGGACCCTGAGGTGCTTGCGGAATATGTAAGACAGCGACTCGGTAAGGTCATTATAAAACCATTCCTGAAGGCCAATGGAACCCTCCCAGTCATCACTATGGACTTCTCTATAGAAGAACAGATAAAAAAGGGTATCCAACAGACTGAGCATGGCAGTTTTCTGGCCCTCGACGCCGCATCAGTCCAACATCTGGCGCAGGCGATCAAAAAAGGGGTGGAGGATGCGACGGCTAAGGGATATCAGGCTGTAATACTTACTAGCCCGAATATAAGGAGGCACCTCAAGAAACTTATCGACAGATTTGCACCGAATGTCAGTGTGCTTTCACACACAGAGATACAAGGGAATGTAAAACTCGAATCGATAGCCGCCATCAGGTGAAGCATAGGCCATGAACATCAGAAGATTTGAGGCGCCAGATATCGCCGAGGCCCTTGCAATGATAAAGGCCGAACTGGGCGATGAGGCT
>NZ_JBMFRG010000115.1:0-1206 GCF_049968175.1 Dissulfurimicrobium sp. | reverse complement strand
CCACTTTGAGGAATAGGTCCAATCGATCCCTGCGGCATGCAATATCTTCCAGAGAGGGACCATCTCTTCTGGCTCGACCGTCGGCTCCTTTGCGTTCTGATTGAGGTAATATTCAGCGCCCGCCTTGTCTATCGGCGCATTGATATCCGCCCATTCAGGCTCATTCTGGCGCACCTCTTCAAGCACATCCCTCACCACCCAGACAAAATCTTCATTGGGGATACCCGTGCTATTGGTTTCCTTTTGAAGATCGCATGAACGCTGTAGGTTTCTGGGCCGCTCATCCCTCGGCCTCATGCCGCGGATCTCATAGACTATGCGTCCAACATCTATGCCCATCGGACACGCATACCTGCACCTCTGACACATGGTGCAGGTATATATCCAATTGGTCTTTAAAATTTCATCATCCTGGCCTAGGACCAGAAGCCGCAGGAATTTCCGTGGGTCAAGACCATCGATGCCGGTTGCAGGACAACCGCTCGCACAAAGACCGCACGTCAAGCAGTAATCGATCCTGGCGTCCGGAACTGAGCGCTCTATCCGCCCCTTGACCCAGGCCCTGAGCCTAACAATATCCAACGGTTTCTCGTCCGGCATAAATCATCCTCTTTTAAGCGCTGCAAAGACTATTGTATTTGTTTTTACTACTTCTTTGTCCTACATATTGTCAATTCTTTCAATGCCTGATATCGGCGGATTAGGCTAGATTTTTATCAAAATCAGGCCAAAGATATATTTTATTTCTTTAATATTGATATATTGCACAAGACCAAACACCACTTGACACAAAACCTCAAGACCAGTAAGAATAAACCACTTTTAAAGACCTCTGTGGTGGGCGTAGTTCAACGGTTAGAGCGTCGGGTTGTGGCCCCGAAGGCTATGGGTTCGAATCCCATCGCTCACCCCAAACAAGACCAAACAGTTTTTTTCAAGAAAAGAGCTTTCTTCATTCATTCATTATTCTTGCATGGATAAAATCCATTTTTGCATTACAATGCCTTCTTTATAAGCTCCAGTTTTAAACCCACTACAACTATATGATTGTACCTGCGGGCCTACAGTGCAGAATGAGACGAAAATAGCGCAACATGGTCGCTCTCTGCTCACTGAACTGAACAGAAGCGCCTAAGGTCTCATACCACAGAAAGGTGAAACCCCCGGAGGAAGGTTTGACATGGAAAACGGCCAATTGACTTGGAT
>NZ_JBMFRG010000114.1:0-1236 GCF_049968175.1 Dissulfurimicrobium sp. | reverse complement strand
CGATATCCCACCCTTTAAAAGGAGATCATTATGGCCATTGAAAAAGAACTGTTGGATCGTCTGTTTGTCGGCTACGACTGTAAAAGACCCGAAGAGCTGATCGGGGAAAACGGGTTGCTCAAGCAACTGACCAAGGCCCTTCTGGAAAGGGCGCTGCAGGCGGAAATGACTGTCCATCTGGGACACGAGAAACATGGTGCAATAGCCGTCAAAGGCGGAAATGCCCGTAATGGCAAATCCGTCAAGACCATCAAGGGTGAGTTTGGCAAGCTGCCGATCGATGTCCCTCGTGACCGCGACAGCAGCTTTGATCCGGTGATCATTCCGAAGGGGCAAACCCGCTTTTCCGGTTTTGATGACAAGATTATTTCACTCTACACCCGGGGTATGACCACCAGGGAGATTCAGGGGCATCTGGAGGATATCTATGGTGTTGATGTCTCTCCCAGCCTGATTTCAGCGGTCACTGACGCTGTTGCCGATGAGGTTAAAATCTGGCAGAATCGCCCTCTGGACGCTGTTTACCCGATCATCTATAGGGACGCGATAATGGACATGTTATGAACAAGGCGGTCTATCTGGCTATCGGTATCACCATGGATGGGGTCAAGGATGTCCTGGGGATGTGGGTTGCGGAAAACGAAGGCGCCAAGTTCTGGTTGCAGGTAGTGACAGAGTTGAGAAATCGTGGGGTACAGGATATCTTTATTGCCTGTGTGGATGGCCTGAAGGGTTTCCCCGAGGCCATTGAGACGGTCTTTCCTCGCACCCGGATACAGCTCTGCATTGTCCATATGGTGCGCAATTCCCTGAGATATGTCTCATGGAGACAGCGCAAAGAGGTAGCTGCGGACCTCAAGACCATCTACCAGGCGACAACCGCCGAGCAGTCTGAGATGAATCTTACGGCCTTTGAAGAAAAATGGGATAAAACGCATCCGTCCATCGGCCAATCCTGGCGCAGGAACTGGGAGCGCATTATCCCTTTTTTGCCTATCCGCCGGAGATACGCAAGGTGATATACACGACTAACGCTATAGAATCGTTGAACATGTCGCTGCGCAAAGTTACTAAGAACCGGGGTTCGTTCCCCAATGACGAGGCTATGCTCAAACTGCTTTATCTGGCGCTGAACAATATCGCCAGGAAATGGACTATGCCAATCAGAGACTGGAAGGCCGCATTGAACCGCTTTTCCATCTTATTTGGTGACAGAATGCCTGCTTATTGAATATG
>NZ_JBMFRG010000113.1:0-1412 GCF_049968175.1 Dissulfurimicrobium sp. | reverse complement strand
GTCTGCATGGATTAGCCGCCCCTTTTTGATGATTGTCTCATTTCAACAACCCCAGAAGCCTTGCGATAAACTCAAGGGAATTCTGGTTCAAAACCACCATAACGGCCACAATAATCACGGTCATGATCTTCATGTCTTTTCTGACCAGCTCTATCTCTTTCCTTAAATCTATCTCTAACTTTTCTATATCCTTTTTTAAAAGGGCTAAATCGTACTTTGTGGCGAGTTCCTTCTTGAGATTTTCCGAGATAACTGTCTGCTGTCTCTCCTCCGCCTCTTCAAAGGCCTTTTTAATGGACTCCTCCAGTGCCTTGGTTATAACGCCCGCAGCCTCTTTGCCCAGCTTTTCTTCGAGCTGCTCATATATCTTTAATGGTATGGCATAACCCATAACGGCACCTTCGACTATTTTATCATCTTCATATTTTACAATAGTCATTAATCAAGGTGATTGTCAATCAATAAAGGGGCGTTTTTTAGGCGTTTTACAACCCGCTCCCTCCCAATGGCGACAAGACAGTCAAAGAGACCCGGACCCACTGACTGGCCTGTTACAACCGTACGTACCGCATTTATTATGACGCCTGAACTAGCGCCGGTCTCATCTATGAATCCCCTTATCGCGGCCTCGGTTGCAACCTGATCCCAGATTGGAATTGCAGAAAGCCTCTCCGCAAGCACGGGGAGCCACTCTCTAAGATCAGGATGTTTGAGGATATTTTTTGCAAACGCCTTCTCGTCTACACTAAACTCATCGGAAAAATAGGCCCTGCCAAGGGTCGCGAAGTCTTTCAGTGTATGATAGCGAGCCCTTATAAGATCCAGCGTCTCAAGAAACCAGTGCCTCTTCGGTCCATCATATTCGGGATCAAAACACCCTGTGGCCTTGAGCTCCTCCTTTACATATCCAGCCAGATCTTCTATGGGCATCGTTCTTATATAATGGGCGTTTATCGAGATGGCCTTCGGGTCAGTAAAGAATTTCGGATCGCCTGGACGGTAATTGAATATCGAATTTGCCCTGCTCACCCCCTCAAGGGAAAACGCCTCGATAAGCTCCTCTCTTGTAAATATCTCCCTGTCGTCAGGTGTATGCCAGCCGAGGAGCACCAGGAAATTTACAAGCGCCCAGGGAAGAAAGCCATGTTCTCTATAAAACTGCACTGACACCACCTCGCCGTGCGTACGTTTTGAGATCTTTTGTTTTCTGAGGTCAAGGGTCAGTGGCATGTGGGCAAATTCAGGGGGCTGCATACCAAGGGCCTTGTATATGAGTATCTGCCTCGGGGTATTGGCAAGCCCGTCCTGCCCCCTTATGACATGCGTAATCCCGTCGTTCATGTCATCCACTGCATTTGAAAGAAGATAGAGCGGAGATCCATCAGAACGCAGGATAACAAAGTCTTCTATAT
>NZ_JBMFRG010000112.1:0-1724 GCF_049968175.1 Dissulfurimicrobium sp. | reverse complement strand
TAAGCCTTGCAGGCATGACAGAGACCCCTGTTGTGATAGTGGTTGCCCAGCGTCCAGGGCCGGCTACAGGCCTTCCGACCAGGACGGAACAGGCCGACCTCGAGTTTGTACTCCATGCCGGCCACGGCGAGTTTGCAAGGGCGATCTTTGCCCCAGGGTCTATAGAGGCATGTTTTCACCTGACTCACAGGGCATTTCACCTTGCAGAGGCGTCGCAGGGGCCGGTGTTCATCTTGACCGACCAGTTTCTTGCCGATTCCTATAGGGCGGTTGAACCATTTAATCTGGAGGGGCTTGCGCCGGTAAGGGCCGGCGCATGGGTATCCGACATAGAGGCGCCTTATAGGAGATATCTCATTACAGAGAGCGGCGTTTCGCCTAGGCTGCTTCCAGGGTTCAGCCGGCATCTTGTCGTCGCCGACAGCGACGAACACACTGAAGATGGGCATCTTACTGAGGACCTTTCAGTTAGGGAGGCAATGGTGAAAAAGAGGTTTAGGAAATGGACCGTCGTCTTGAAAGAGGTCGAACCGCCTGAATATCATGGTCCAGAGGCGCCCGAGACGATCCTTTTAACATGGGGTTCCTCAAGGGGCGCTGGTCTTGAGGCAGGCAAGAGACTGAGACAAGGTGGCGAATCCGTTGGGAACCTCCACTTCGACCAGGTTTGGCCTTTGGCGCAGGACCAGTTCCTCGGACGATTGAGTTCGGCCAAGAGGGTAGTCTCCATCGAGGGCAATGCCACAGGTCAGTTCGCCCGACTCATCAGGCGCGAGACAGGCTTTGATATCAAAGACCGTGTGCTTCGCTACGACGGATTGCCGTTTACGGCGGATTACATACTTGAACGCCTTTAATGGGGGCATTTCCATGGTTGATATAAAGGATTTCGGGGAATATGAGACCGCCTGGTGTCCAGGATGCGGAAATTTCGGCATACTCGATGCGCTCAAAAAGGCCCTTGTTGCCTGTGGACTCGGCCCCCACGAGGTCTTAATAGTCTCAGGCATAGGGCAGGCGGCGAAGACACCTCACTATCTGAACGTGAATGTGTTTAACGGCCTTCACGGCAGGGCTGTCCCGGTTGCAACAGGGGCCAAGCTTGCACACCCTGGGCTTACCGTGATAGCGGAGAGCGGAGACGGTTGCATGTACGGCGAGGGCGGCAATCACTTCATCTCCGCCATCCGTAGAAATATTGATATAACGATGATAGTCCATAATAATCAGGTCTATGGGCTTACCAAGGGCCAGGCAAGCCCCACCTCTGACGAGGGTTTTGTGACCAAGGCCCAGCCGCACGGCGTGTATTCATCGCCGTTCAATCCACTAGCGGTTGCAGTCGCCCTTGATGCAGGCTTTGTGGCGAGGGGCTATGCGGGCATGAAGGAACATCTTACCGATCTCATTGTCAGGGCCATAAGGCACAGGGGATTTTCGTTGGTGGATATCCTCCAGCCTTGTGTGTCGTTTAATAAGGTAAACACCTATGCATGGTATAAGGAGCGCTGTCGGGAACTGCCTATTGGCTACGACCCAACGGACAGGGAGCTTGCATTTAGGACTGCACTCCTTTTCGGGGGGCGTATCCCGCTTGGCGTCATCTACGAAAAGACCGGGAGGCCCGTGTTTGAAGACCGCTTTACGGCGCTTAAAAACGGGCCTCTTGCCGTTCAAAAGACCGATTTTGATGCGTTAAGGGCCATAATCGCAGACCTTGCCTG
>NZ_JBMFRG010000111.1:0-1803 GCF_049968175.1 Dissulfurimicrobium sp. | reverse complement strand
AACTGGGTCTTTGAACCGATCGAAACGGGACACCTGAACAAGAAGGGGAAGGTCTCTTTCGAGTCCAAATCGTTCGAACACGTTTTCAACCTCCTTGTCAGGCAAGGGTATATTCTTGTCGCTGATCGGATCGATGCTTGGCGCGATGATGTATTGCGTATGCGGGAGCGGCTGGGCGAATTCGGGCAGCGAAAAGATGCTGGCGTCATAGCCGCCTACCCAGTTTTTCAGATATTTCCAGACCGGGCGGTAAGGCCTGCTGCAGTCAATGTGGCATCTCCATACCCACTTACCGCGTCTCTCAGGCATGTAATTCAACAGCGCGGCAGGCTGCGGGTCGTGTATTATCACAAAGTCCGCATCGGAGAGCAAGGGCCTCAATTCCTCGGCGTTTTCTTTATTTACCCTTTCGTATGTCTTGAGGAGCCCTTCTTTGACGCTTATTTTGTAGCCCTGAAGCGCGTTGTGAAAGCCCTTTGTGCACTGGAAAAAGTCAGCCGTTCCCTTTATTACGGCCCATTTTACATCAAGATCAAGGGCCTCCATCAATGGGACCATCTTCCTCAAGATTTCTGCTACACCCCCTCCTTCCTTAGTGGAATTGACATGGACTATCCTTTTTCCTTTTATCTTTTCTGCAATCTGCAGGAGGTGCCCTATTGCATCGTAGCCTGCGGCCTCTGCATATTGTTTTAATAGATCATTCATTGTTCGTAGTTACCCCAAAAAATATTCTGTGAAGATCCTGCTTAATTTTTCTTTTATTTCATTTAATGAACTGAAATATGGATCTATTGACATTATCTTAAGCCTAAGATCGTTATATCCATCGCCCCATGCCATGAGCCAGGCGCTGAAGTCATCGGATCTGTCCGGCGTCCGTCTCCTAGCATCTATATAGTGATAAAAAATGCTTCCGCGCCCCATTGCAGGTACGGTCTGAACAAGTTCAGCGGGATGATTTATCATGCGATTGGTATCGAAGATGATTATTTGAGATTGTATGAAATAAAACATGTCGTCCGCCTTTGCCCAGGGCACGTATTCAGATTCATCCAGATATTCATCGATGACCTCCAGAAGCTCCTGTCTCAATGCTTCGATATCGGAGTAATCCGTGGGATCTATTACGCTGAGCTTTTCAGCAAGGGCCTTTACGTGCAATCCCCTGTATATCCAGGCGGCAAAGTCGTTATTATACTCAGGTTCGTCAAAATGTGGCTGCAGGAATCTTCCCCAAAAATGGTTGTATATGCTGTTTTTGGGGGCCTTTGAAAGGCAATCCCTTAGCTCTCTGAGATTCTGTGCCTTATAACCAGTAGAGATACCCACGAGCGCGCAATCCATGATCCTGAAGGGTTCATTTTTTGTTGGCATAAATCCCCCTCTGTCTACACATTTTTATATCATCATTACGTCTAAGCAATATTGCTTCCAAATACTTAATAATGTAGCGATGTGTCAATTAGCTTCATCGTCCAAAAATATTTATCATTTTTGTCTAGCTAGTATCCATATCCTTTCCTTATGAGATATTTGATTTATTCCAATTGACTTATGTGGTTTTAGTGGGAACCAAAGTTACGGTATAATATCAATATAAAGGTGTCAACATGGATGGGATTCCGCAGCGGTTTGTACGAAGTTTCGAGAGAAGCGGTTAAGCTCATAACAGAGGGTGGGTTGAGCATATCTGAGGCAGGTCGCAGGTTATTAGTATCCTCTTCGACAATTGGATATTGGGTCGCCGAGAACCTGCTCAATCGGCAATTCAAGGCTAGGGCCCCGAACCAGATATGGCTT
>NZ_JBMFRG010000110.1:0-1927 GCF_049968175.1 Dissulfurimicrobium sp. | reverse complement strand
AAAAAAGTGTTACATAAATACGTTTCGGGTTTTTGCGAAGATTTTTTAGGGGAGGTTTTTGGGGATGGAGAGGGCGAAGATACTGGCGCATATCTTTTTGGGGATGTTTTTTCTGGCATCAGGCGGCATGGCGGGTATTGCCCTTGGAGAAGGGCCTGATGACGCCGTTTCCCTGGAGGATGTCCTGGTCACGGCCACAAGGACGGAGCAGTCCCTGTCATCGGCGCCCGGTTCGGCCTATGTGGTGACAAAGGATGAGATGTCAAAAAGGGATATCCAGTCTATTGATCAGGCCGTTAACACCCTTCCGGGCGTGTATTCCAGCCGCGGAAAGGGGATACTGGATTCTATAGCCGCAGTCTCCATGCGCGGTATATCCGGTCAGCAGAGAAACCTCGTCATGTTGAACGGCGTCATCTTGAATGACGCCTACTCAGGCGGCGTCCCATGGGGCGCCTATTCGCCTGAAGACATAGACAGGATAGAGGTGGTTGAAGGGCCGTTTTCAAGCCTCTACGGGGGCTATGCAATGGGCGGCGTCATCAATCTCATCACGAAGTTGCCGCAAAAGAGGGAGTTCAAACTAAAGACGGGCTATGGCTCAAGCTGGGACAGGGGCAATGCCCTCGATGACCTCCGGACGGATTATGTCTCTTATGGAGACAGATATAAAGACCGGTTCAGCCTCTTTCTGAGCTATGGCTTCAAGACCACCGAGGGCTATCCGGCAGGCCTTGATCTTCAGGGCTCGAGACCTCCGGCGGGCGTTACGGGTTACAGGTCTTCAAAGACGCCGAAGGGTGAGCCGAGGTATCTGATCGGAGATACCGGCGACAACAGGTGGTGGAATGACTCTCTTACGCTGAGAGGGGGCTATGACATCTCTCAGGACTCGGCAATCGAGTTTATGTTCATGAGGGCGAGATACGAATATAATTACGACTATCCGCATACATATCTGAGGGATGGCAAGGGTGATCCTGTGTGGTCCTATGGCAAGGTAAGGGAGGCATCCTATCTTTTAGGTCCGGGTGGAAAGGAACAGGATATCTATAACATCTCATACAAGACAAGGTTCGGAAGCCTTCAGACAAAACTGAACCTTGGGATCTCTGAACTGGATGATTCATGGTACACCATGGCCGATTCGTCATCTGCAACGAGATTTGGCGGTCCTGGCAAGGTATCAAACACACCGTCCAAAAATTACAGCGGTGACCTCCAGTTTACCCTGCCGGTCATGGACAGTCATATACTCACCTTCGGCTCATCCTTCAGACAGGGAAGGGCGGACACCAGGGAGCATACGCTGTCTGATTGGCAGGTGGAAGACGAAAAGGGGGCTATTTCATATCAGTCGAAGGGAAAGGATCGGATATTCGCGCTGTTTGTGCAGGATGAATACATTATACTTGACAACTTGACCCTCTTTATCGGAGCAAGGCAGGACTGGTGGAAGACATACGATGGATATATAAATCAGATTGGTTCAAAGGGCTATCCAATAGATTGCAGCTCAAATACTGACTCTGCATTCAGTCCAAAACTTGCCATTGTATATAATCCGTTCAAAGAAATGACATTGAAGACATCTGTAGGGCAGGCATTCAGGCCACCTACTGTCTATGAGTTATACAGGACATGGACAGCAGTATCAGGTATAACTTATGCAGGAAATCCAAATCTAAAGCCTGAAAAGACCACATCATGGGATGCAGGGATTGAACAGGGGCTTTGGAAAGGGGCAAAGATAAAGGCTGTCTATTTTGAAAATTATCTGAAAGACCTTATCTACAGAAAGATAGTAACGGATAAATATCAGGAACTTATAAATGCAGGAAGGGCGGAGTCAAAAGGCATAGAGCTTGAGCTGGAACAGAAGCTGTATAATTCATTAAAACTGTTCGCAAATTTTACATATATAGAT
>NZ_JBMFRG010000109.1:0-2202 GCF_049968175.1 Dissulfurimicrobium sp. | reverse complement strand
CTCGAATTGGCCTCCCAAATCGGTTTTGAGGTCTATCAATCCATCAGCGAATCAATATGGGCGTCTGAGGCTATCTCTGCAGGCATCTTGTTTCCTGAGATGGAACAGGAATGTGACAGACTATTTTTAAGGACGGTTAGAAAAGGAAAGGGTAGGGGACTCCTGCAGCCCGTCTGTGTGCGCGAGGCTGTGGATAAAGTGCTGACGGAGTTCGTTTCTTTTCTTGCTCTGGACGCCCTTGACCTCGTTGGTTTGACTGTCTCCGTAAATCAACTTACGGCTGCGCTTGTGATTGCAAGGGCTGTAAAGGCCCTTGCCCCATCCCTTCCCATCGTGTTGGGCGGTGCCGCCGTCTCCGGCGCTGCAGGTGCCTCTATTTTGAGGTCGTTTTCTTGGATTGATTATATTGTTGACGGTGAGGGAGAGCGTCCACTTGTAGGTCTTGCAGATTTTCTGAGCGGCAAAGAGACGTCATTGCCGGAGGCCGTTTATGGAAAGGTGATCCTGTCTGACAATGGAGAACGAGGTATTAAGGATGATAAGTCAAAAGGATCGGTCGGGGATCGGCCGAAGTCTCAGATCGATGGCCTGGATGGGCTTCCCGTTCCTGATTTTGACGACTATTTCTGTGATATTTTAAAGTTAGGGCCTAGCAAACGCTTTTTTCCTGTGCTGCCTGTGGAGTTTTCCCGCGGGTGCTGGTGGGGGCGTTGCAATTTTTGCAATTTGAACATCCAGTGGACGGCATATCGGGCAAAATCGGCAGAGAGGATGGCGACAGAGATAGATCAGCTTGCCAGGCGTTACGGCCTGCTTGATTTCGCCTTTATGGACAATTCCCTCCCTAGGCGGGATGCCTCTAAGCTATTTGATATCCTTGAAGGACATGGCAGGGATTACAGCTTTTTTGCCGAACTCAGGGTGGGTTACAGCCGTGATGAGTTATATGCCATGGCCAGGGGCGGTCTGAAAGACATCCAGGTAGGCATAGAGGCCCTGAGTCAATCCCTGCTTGGGCGGATGCGCAAAGGCGTAAGTGTCATGGACAATGTCAAGATGATGCGACATGCCGAGGAGTCAGGGCTGAACCTCTCAGCAAATCTGATCCTTCACTTTCCTGGCAGCACGGATGAAGAGGTTAATGAGACCCTTCGTGTGCTTGATTTTGTATGGCCCTTTAGACCCCTTAAGGCCGTCTCGTTTTGGCTTGGCCTTGGGAGCCCCATGGCCTCTGACCCGTCTATATTCGGGATAAGATCCGTGACGATCCATACATTCTGGCGCTATATGTTTCCAGAGGAGATATTGGCCGGCATCATGCCGCTGGTGCTTGGATATAAGGGTGACAGGCTTGTTCAACAAAGGCGCTGGAAGTGGGTCGAACAAAAAATCGCGGCATGGCGAAGGGAGAGGGCGGTGCTTGGGCTGCAAAGACCCCTCACATACCGTGACGGCGGGGATTATCTCCTTATAAGACAGATCAGACCCTCTGGCGAGGTGCTCACACACAGGCTAAAAGGGTCATCAAGGGCGATTTATCTCACTTGCCTTGAGCCAAGGCCGGTTCAGGATATTTTTGAGCGGTTTCCAGATAAATCTCAAGGAGAGATTGCGGCCTTTTTAAAGGACCTTGTTACAAAGAGGCTTATGTTCGAGCAGGATGGCAAGGTCCTGGGGCTTGCTGTCAGACATATTTAGCCTATCTCCATCTAACCGGTCGCCTTTTTGGCTCATTATCTTAACAAGAAATCCCTATTTCATTCCAAAGATCTTTAAATAAAGTTGTAAAATGAAACAGTAATAAATTTTTCAAATTTTTAAAATATAATTAAATCAAATAATTATTTTAATTTTCTTAATTCGCTAAAAATAACTTGATTAAATTATGTTTAAATTTGAAAAAAAAGATATAAAATAAAAAACTACCAAGGATAGGAGATCAGTAGGATAAAAAAATAAACGGGAGGTGTTGCGAAAAGAAAAACGGATGGATGAAAAGACGACGAGACGGGATCAATCCTTTTTACAATAAGTTTGTTCAAGGAGGTAATAGATAGATGGATGGTGTTTATGAAAAAAAGAGACCTTACATAAAGATGATAATCATGGGGGCGATATCTGCGTCGCTCTATACGTTTTTGTTGCTCAAGGGGGATTTTGTTGTGCAGATATGCGCCAAAGGCGGTGTATATGCGTTTTTCC
>NZ_JBMFRG010000108.1:0-2492 GCF_049968175.1 Dissulfurimicrobium sp. | reverse complement strand
AACGCCACTATCCCTGGCAGTTCCTTACCCTCCAGCAGCTCCAGAAAGGCCCCACCACCGGTGGACATATAGGAGATATTGCCCTCTTCCTTGGCCTTGTGGATGGCGGCATCTGTATCGCCGCCGCCAACTATACTGAGCGCATGGCACTCCCCTATGGCCCGGGCTAACGACATGGTGCCCATCGCAAAGGAATCGAACTCAAATGCGCCCATCGGGCCGTTCCATACGATGGTCCTGGCGTCATCAACAGCCTCACGGAAGAGCCTTACAGTGGCAGGGCCTATGTCAAGGGCCATCCAGCCAGGGGGTATCTCCTGTGCGGTGACTATCTTTGTGACTGCATCTTTCTTCATCTCTTCGGCTATGACAAAGTCCACGGGCAGATAGAACTTGACGTCCTTCTCCCTTGCATGTTTCACAATCTCCCCTGCAGTCTTGACCAGGGACGCCTCAATGAGTGACGAGCCTATCCTGAAACCCATAGCGAGGAGAAAGGTGTTTGCCATGGCCCCGCCTATAATGAGCCTGTCCACCTTCTTGATGATATTCTCTATGGCGCCGAGCTTATTCGACACCTTGGCACCGCCAAGGATGGCCACAAGCGGCCGCACCGGCTCTTCAAGCGCCTTTTTAAAATAGGCAAGCTCTTTTTTAAGCAAAAACCCAGCCGCACAGGACGTTACAAATTCAGTCACCCCTGCAACCGACGCATGCGCCCTGTGCGACACGGCAAATGCATCGTTTATATAGACATCGGCAAGGGCGGCAAGGGCCTTTGCAAAGTCAGGGTCATTTTTGGTCTCACCCGGGTGGAATCTAAGGTTTTCAAGCATCAGGACACCCCCGTCCTTGAGCCCCTGCACTGCCTTTTCGACATCAGGGCCGATGCAGTCAGGGGCAAGGGGCACATCCATATCCAAAAGCCCGCCGAGCCTCTTTGCAACCGGCCTGAGGCTGTACTTTTCTATCCTCTCGCCCTTAGGTCTTCCAAGGTGCGAACAGAGTATCAGCCTTGCCCCTGATTCAAGGGCGAAACGGATACCTGGCAGCGCTGCCCTTATACGGCTGTCGTCGGTTATTTCACCGGAGTCGTCGAGCGGCACATTGAAGTCCACCCGCATGAGCACCCGTTTATCCTTCAACACCATCTCATCTATATATCTTATCATGACCACATCCCCTTTTAAGGACCCATAACCCTTTCCCAAGACCCGCCCATTACAGTATCGAATCAGCCACAGACGCCAACCTCTCCCCGAGCATATAGGTATAACTGCCGAGTTCATTGTCATACCAGGCATAAATGACCGCCTGGGTTACAGGGATCTGGATCGATGTGCAAGTGATCCCGGCACCACCTATTCCCTTACATGCAAGCCTCGGGTCCACCTCGATCACAGCGGTACGGGTGTGCGTCTCAGCGCCCTCGATTATGGCTGCGGCACGCGGGGCGCCTACTATGTCCGACGAGACATCCTGTTCCTCTGTGTATATGAGTCTTCCCTTCATCGGCCCATCGGCCGCCTCTTTATAGATATTGTTTATGACGTCGCGCTTTATGGGGTTTTCCACGCTCTCGTCCTGAATGCTCAAGACCAGTATCACAATAGAGCCGGTAGGCGTTGGTATACGCACAGACTCGGCGATGAAACCTATCTTCTTCATCTCAGGCAACACAAGGGCCAAGGCCTTTGCCGCACCAGTGGTGGTGAGTATGATGTTGTTCATGATGCTCCTATGCTTTCTCAAATCCTTCGAACCGGCGGTAGGGAGCCTGTCAAGCACCACCTGGCTGCCTGTTGCGGCGTGAACGGTTACCATTGATGCAGACAATATGCGGCTTGCGCCGAAATGATCCAGAAGGGGCTTCACCATATAGGAAAGGCATGTAGTTGTACACGATGCGGCTGATATGAGCACGTGTTTGCTGGGTATATAATCGTCCTCGTTGATACCCATGACCGTAGTTACGGCGTCCTCTGGCATAGGCAACGCCTTGTCTTTTATCTTGAACGGGGCGGAGAGCACGACCTTTGAGGCCCCTGCCTCAAGATGCCCCCTCAAGGCGCCCTTAGGGTGTTCAGCAGGTGTAGTCGGATCGGTGAATGCCCCTGTGGAGTCCAACACAAGACGCACGCCGTGCTGGGCCCAGTTTATATCCTTCGGATTCCGATTCTCCCGCAGGATCGTAACCGGCATGCCGTCTATGGTCATAGTCCCCTTTTCTTCATTGAGATTCTCTATAAGCCTGCCACCCTTGAATCCATAGATATAATTACCGAGCCTGCCATACGTACTGTCACGCTCAATCGAGGCGGCTATGTCTTGAAGTCCCTGTCCAACCTGTCTACCTATGTTCACCACGATCTCGGAAAATGCCCGCTCAGCCACCTGATTCCAGAGGCTCAGTTTGCCTATCCTGCCAAGGCCGTTGATACCAAGTTTTATTGGGCGCCTTTCATTCTCAATGCTTATCATGACTGTCCTCC
>NZ_JBMFRG010000107.1:0-2524 GCF_049968175.1 Dissulfurimicrobium sp. | reverse complement strand
TGAACATACAGGGCGTCCCTGATGGAGCGGCCGCGCAGCAGACAGGCCAGCCTCAGGCTCAAAGGCAGGGCCAGGCCCAGGGCAAGGTCGAAAAGGCCAAAGACAGCAATGATGGCAGCTGGTTCAAGTTGAGATGGGCCGCCCCCAAAAGGGAAGACTAGCTAGGCCCTTAAGTCTAATGGCGATGTCGAGATGGACCCCCATGAAGCCCTTTCCCGGGAAAGGGCCGGACGGAGACCCCTGCGCCCGTCGTTCAGACTTGGCAGACCTGGCCATACTGAACCAGTATCTGGAGCGTTTCACCAGCATGTCAAAGCGGCTGAGCCATCTGCCCGGTCAGGGCCGGGCATGGATCGCCCACGTTGATGCGCTCAAAAGCCTTGTAGCCATTTTGTTTGTTGGCAGAGGCGATTTTGAAACAATAGATCAACTTTCCAGCGATCGTTTTTTTGCCGAGTCTCTCGGGCTCAAAGAAATCCCTTCAGAGTCCGCGCTAAGGCGGCACCTGGAAGAATATGCCGAACCCCTCGGCGCTGTTGCAGATATCTGTATTACTGAATTTTTTAAACGCGCAAGTATCCCTCTTGATAACTTGCCGGATGGCCATGTTACTTTGGATATCGGCGTGTTGCCCATGGCTGACCCATGCTCCTTCCTGGGAAGGGCGCGGTGGGGCCATGTCTGCAAAAATCTTCGAGATTTAATCCCTGTGGTTGCCTGTCTGTCCATGAGGAAATGGGCCCTGACCACAGGGCTTCTCGGACGAAGCAATGACGAATTCGCCGCATTTCTTGCCAGGGTGATTGACAAGGCGCAATGGCTGACAGACGCCCCTCTGCTTATTCGCATGGACGATGTCTGCGGGGCGTGGGATGCATGCAAGGCGCTATCCAAATGTAACCAGGCGGACTACATACTGAAATGGAATTGCCACGATCAAAACCTGCCCCTCTGGTACCGCCGGGCCTTTACTGAAGGCAGGGTCAACACATCCTGCCCTGGCAAAGAGGTGGCGCTTTTAAGCGTGGAAGATCAACACAGCCGGGATAATGAAGACGGGACCCAGCACAAGGCCGGTGCGCGGCTGGTGATCATGGTGACCAAATACACCACTGATAAGTCAGGGGCGACACTGCTGGTGCCAGAGGTCAAACTTGAGGGGTGGTGGACCTCGCTGCGGCTCTCTGAAGAGGCTGTCATCGCCCTTTATCAAGATCACCTGGCCCAGGGGCGGCACATAAGTAGATTTAAAAATGAAACAGGCCTGGATCGGTTCATCTCTTCCATGCCATCTGTGAACCAGGTGATTCTGGCCAGTGCTGCGCTCGCCTGCAATATCCGGCATCTCATATATCAACCGGGTTTTATGATTGAGGAACCATCACCATCCGCGGAATCAAACGCCCCCTGATCAAACTTTAAATCTCTCCTTTTATTCAACTAATTGGCAATAGACCCTGCTATATTTTATAACCAGACCCCCGATAAGGGCGTTCGGGAGTAACGAATAAATTATTTTTGATAACATGTTGTATAAATTTTTGTTTATTGTATCATATTGACACATATTTTAATTTTTAATATAAAAATTTTTTGTTGCGCAACAAAAAAACAACCCTTTGTAGTCAAGATCAAATTGGCTTTTATGAATCTGATTATTAAAAATAAATCGCAGTTAAAGAAGGATTGCATCGATGATTTTCTTGTAAGCATCCCCACGTTTGCAGGTCTAAGCGAACAGGCTTTAGCTGAAATAAAGGCGCACCTATATAAAAAAATTTTCAAAGGGAAAACTGATATATCAAGAGGGAGATGCGGTCAATATCCTTTATATAGTTGAAATGGGCAAGATAGAGATATATAAGACCAATTCCGACGGTAAAAAATTTACGATCTGGTTTATCAAGCCCAGGGAATTTTTCTGTCTTGCGATGATGCTGTATGGGGTTGCCTTTGCAAATGCAGAGGCGGTGCAGAATACCATGGTGTATTGTTTAAACAAAAAAGATTACGAGGCGGTCATAAACAAATATCCAGAGATTTCAGCCAGACTTTTGCAGTGTCTTGCCGGCAAGATGGTCGGCTATTCAGGCCTGGTGGAAAAGTCGGTATTTTTTAAGGCCCAATCCCGTATTGCATCGATACTTATCAACCATCATTCTATTGACAAACAAGGCGTACCTGTTTGTCAGCTCTCCCAAAACGAAATCATGTCCCTCGCAGGCATAGCCCGTGAAACCGTCTCTCGAATGTTGAGGAAATTCAAGGAAGAGGGCCTGGTAAGCGTAAGCCGCTGCAATATCCACATACAAGATATGGAGCGGCTGAAGAATAAATTGCTGGAGGGAAGCGGGTCTGATTTATTTTAAAAATGTGTCTTCTGCACAAGCTCAAGAAACTCATCCTCATTTATAATTTTGATCCCGAGCTCCATTGCCTTTTTGAACTTTGATCCAGGATTCTCGCCGGCCACAAGATAGGAGGTGCCTTTGCTTACTCCCGATGCGGTTCGCCCGCCAAGCCT
>NZ_JBMFRG010000106.1:0-2654 GCF_049968175.1 Dissulfurimicrobium sp. | reverse complement strand
TCGTTTCTTTCAAGGTCAATGGTGGCGTTCTGAAGAGATCCTGCAAAGGCATTGGTAATACCTGTATCTATCGTTCGGAGAAGCGCCCCAGTCTTCATATCCAGGATAAAGAGTTTGAGGTTTTGGTCGGATACCGCCTTGAATTCATGGGAACCTGTATCTATGGGCCCGGTCGGGCCGGATGCAATGACTGCAAACCACCTGCCATTATTGTTCCTGTTACCCTCCCTGACTATTGCAGGTGCGATATTGGTAAATCCAAGCGATGGATCGGTGAACTCCCACAAAAGCATCCGGTCAGGATTATCTTGATTTGTCACATCCAGTGCGAAATAGGATGACATCCCCACTGGATTGCCTGATGAATCCAGCAGAGGCGCGCCAACCTTTGTGGTCGGATTGGGATTTTGGCAGGTCTGGTTGCCCTGACAATCGGTGTCAACATCACAAGGTGTGCCATTGATATTCCCGTTACAGGTCTTTTTTATCGATGCCCCGCCGAATCCCATGCTCCCCATTACAACTGTACTCCAGCTTGTATTGGTCAGATCAAGATTGCCGCCAGCTTGGGTTGTAATCTTTGGGCAGTCCCAGTAGTTGGCCTGGCTGCATGTTGATGGCTTGTTTATGCTCGCATCCACCAGGGTAATCGGCCCGTCTACCATGTAGAAGTGGCAGTAGTTGGGGTTAGAGAGATATTGCAGATATGGCAGGACGTTTTTAGGTATGAACGCCCAGATCTCGGCCCCGATCCCACCAGTGCCGGTTCCACCGGTAAGCATCGCCTTCTGCCATTGTTGTTGTGCAGGGGTAGTCCACGTCTGCGCCAGCGTGCCCAATCTGAAGGCATGGAGCATCCCGTCGTTCGCCCCGACAAAGACGCGGCCCCTGTTGGCGTAATCATTGCTGTTTACAAAGTCAGAATAGGTTTGATCGTTATAACCCGATGGAGCAGGCAGATGGTAATTGTTCAGAGGGCTTGGCCCCATGATGCGCGGTGTGGAGTTTATGATGTCTCCAAGCTTCCAGACATTAGTCTCCCCTGTATCAATAGTTCCGTTGTTGTTGATATCTATCGAGACGGTCCTGTTCCTGCCGATTGCCGTACAATCGGAACAACCGGAGCAAGCAAGCCCTGTGGACGCGCAGACCTGATCATATCCACGGATGTAGTTTATTATCTTTTTTGCCGCTGGATCAGAGCCAGCCATTAGGTAAGGCGCAAGAGTAGAAGAGTTAGAGGTGGAAAATGGAATTATTCCTGTGTTTTTATCCACCCATGTCTTGATCCACCTGCTCGACGGATCGGTCCACCAGAGATTGAACCCTGCCCGCCAGATGGCCTTTGCATCTTCTATTGGCACCGTGTCGATGTTTGTGTCGCAGCTTCCGTTTCCATCCGTATCTTGGCATCTCGATTCCATGGTCTTCTGCTGGCTGTTGTCAAAATAGAAGTTCGCAATGTAGTCATTTTTCAGATCAAGCAGTGTGTATGGAGGAGAGGCCGTATCGCCTTCCCTGACCGTATCCTCCCTTATCTGCGAATAGGTAAAGTATGGATCCATATAATACCAGTAGTTCATCAGGTCGCTTATCCAGGATATCTCTGTCTGTCCGAAGGTACGTTTGGGATAAAAGAGTGCCTGGATGAGGTTGGCGCCGCTGCCCTCGCTGGACGAAAGCACTGAGACGGCCGTACCGGATGAGGCCCGACGGAGGATGTCAAGGATCGCGTTCATGATGGTGTCTTTTATGCCCTGTGCATCCGAGGCGTTGTAAAAGGTGTCGGGTACGCTATCCCTGTTGGCATCCCAGTCGGGCGATGACGCAGGCAGCGGCGTGCATCCACTGCCTTTGCCGCTTCCACAGTCGTCCATGTAGCAGGCGCCTTGCGGATAGCCTGCCAGGCTGTCGGGCCAGGTCCTTCCAGCCGTGTTGAACGAGCCGTACATGGCCACGTTCTTGAGTGCTGTCTCGCCTGTGCCGCCCAGGAAAAGACCTATGGCGTAAACGGCGTTTACATTGGTTTGGATGTTGGTTGCAAGGTTTGTGAAGCCCTCGTGCATCTGATAGGCGGGCATGACGGGGTCGGATGGACTGCCAGAACACCCGGGAGTATTCCACTGCCCGTCCGACATCAGGATCGTGAAGTTCTTGGCGCAAGGAACAAGTGAGCAGTTAGTCCCGCCTCCATCGCATACATACATGGGGTCTTTCCATCTGTCGCCGCTTCCTGATTGTGGGGCCAGGCCGCCGTATTGAGGGGCGGTCTGCCTGAAATAGTTAAGGGTATCCCACATGGCCGGGCCTGTGGGCGTGCCTCCGCTGGGAGTAGAGGAGTTTATAGAGGTAATGAGGTTCATATAGGGGAATTGGGTGCTGGTGCTGTTCGGCGCGGTAAAGTCACCTATATAGACCTTGCCATCGCTTCTTATGCCGGAGCCGCTGAAAAACATCGCGCCTATCCGGGGCCTCAGGCTCATATTCTCGAACTGGAACACGAGCCCGCCGTACACCCTGCTCCACGGGACCTTTACCTTTTGACCTCCATCAGTCAGGAGGATACATCCTCCTATGGTGTTGTTGCATACCGAGCCGACCTTGCCTGAATTGCCAGGTTGCTGCCACAGCTCAGGGTCGCACTGATTTTTATC
>NZ_JBMFRG010000105.1:0-2688 GCF_049968175.1 Dissulfurimicrobium sp. | reverse complement strand
CGATCACAGCAGCGCGTCTGCGACGGACTCTCACCGTCTTCCGTTTCCCGCATGTGTATTCCAATTCCAAATTATAACTTTGTCGGCTTCGCTGCGCGGCTCCTCGACGTATTTATTATAATGTACTGTCTCGTCGCTGCTCATTCGCCTTCGCGTTCTACTATTGTTTTGCCACGGCGGCCATAAAGGCCTCATGACGCTGCCGGTAGGGAGGAAAGGCAAAAAATGCCGAGCCCGAAACCAGGATGTCGGCGCCGGCCGCAGACAGAGAGGATGCATTTTCAAGGGTCACGCCGCCATCTATCTCTATCAGGGTTGCCGCATCCTGGGCGATGATCATTTCCTTCAGCCGCCTGGTCTTTTCAAGGCAGAAAGGGATGAACTTCTGGCCGCCGAAACCAGGATTGACGCCCATGACCAGCACCATATAAAGCTGGGGCAGGAGGTATTCCACCATAGCTAGAGGCGTGTGCGGGTTCAGGGCCACGGCAGACCGCGCCCCAAGCCTGGCTATCTCGCTGACCGTTCGTTCAAGATGCGTCTCCGCCTCGGCATGGACGCAGATGAGGTCGGCGCCGGCATCCACGAACTGCCCGATGAACCGACCGGGCCGTTCGACCATGAGATGCACGTCAAAAAACAGGTTGCTGTCTTTCCGGCAACTGGCAATCACGGCCGGGCCAATGGTGATATTGGGCACAAACATGCCATCCATCACATCCCAGTGCACCCAGGAAAGACCGGCCTCTTCAAGGGCGGCGAGCTCCCGGGCCAGGCAACCGAAATCCGCCGAAAGGAGCGAAGGAGAGAGCACCGGCATCTCAATCAACCTCCGGGTCTAGGGCGCCAGCGGCATAGCGCTCTGCCATGACATCCAGGGCAAGCGGTCTTATTTTTTCCGCCTGGCCTGCCGAGCCAAAGGCCTCGAAACGCTGCCGGCAGATATCCTTCATGGCCTCGGTGGCGGCCTGCAGGAATTTTCTTGGGTCAAAATTCTTTGGATTTTCTGCCAGGTGACGTCTGACCGCACCGGTGGACGCCAGGCGGAGGTCTGTGTCGATATTGACCTTGCGCACCCCGTGCCGGATGCCCTCCTGGATCTCTTCCACCGGTACCCCGTAGGTCTCACCAATATCCCCGCCATATTCGTTGATGATCATCAGCCACTCCTGGGGCACGCTGGAAGAACCGTGCATGACCAAGTGGGTATCCGGTATCCTGGCATGTATCTCCTTTATCCTGTCAATGGCCAGGATATCGCCGGAAGGCGGTCTCGAGAACTTGTAGGCCCCATGGCTGGTACCGATGGCGATGGCCAGGGCGTCCACTTTGGTTTTTTTCACAAAGTCCGCTGCCTGTTCCGGGTCGGTGAGCATCTGCTCCCTGGCGAGAACCCCATCCGCGCCAACACCATCCTCCTTGCCGGCCAGGGCGGTCTCAAGCGAACCCAGCACGCCAAGTTCACCCTCCACAGACACGCCGCACCCATGGGCCATTTCCACGACTTTGCTGGTGACCGCGACATTGTATTCATAGGTGGATGGGGTTTTCGCATCTTCCAGGAGGGAGCCGTCCATCATAACCGAGGTAAATCCCGACTGGATGGACTGCACACAAACGGCCGGTGAGGCCCCGTGGTCCTGATGGAGACAGACCGGGATATGGGGCCACTCCTCAACGGCGGCCAGAATCAAATGCCGCAGAAAAACAGCCCCGGCGTACCTGCGCGCCCCGGCGGAACTCTGCACAATTACCGGACTGCCGGTCTCGTGCGCCGCCTCCATGATGGCGCGCACCTGTTCCATGTTGTTGACGTTAAAAGCGGGAACCCCATAACCGTGCTCAGCAGCATGATCCAGGAGTTGCCGGAGAGAAATAAATGCCATAATATCCTCCTTTTGTTTTTTTGTTTTCCCCCTCGTCCCGTGTCGGCCCGGCGCGGGACGGCTCATTACACCTTGACGATCTTCATCGAATTTGTGCCGCCCCCCTTGCCGGGAAGGTCGCCGCAGGCGGTGATGACGATATCCCCCTCCATTGCGGCGCCCATCCGGACAAGCCTGGCTGCTGCCTCGGCGTGTTGTTCCGGGGCGCTGACGGATGTGATATCAAAAGGTACCGGGTACACCCCCCTGAAGAGGGTCATCCGCCGCAGGGTCTTCTCGTGACGGGCAAGGGCGTAGATCGAAACCCCTGAACTAATCCGCGACATCAGCATGGGCGTCTTGCCAGACTCGGTCAGCACCGATATGGCCTTTACCTCCAGGTGATTGGCGGCGTACATGACGGACATGGCCAAGGTCTCGTCAATGTGGGAAAACCGGGTGTCAATCCGGTGACGGGAGGTCCTGGCCACATCCTGCTTTTCCGCCTCCATGCAGATCTGGGCCATGTGGCGCACTGTCTTGACCGGAAACCGGCCGACAGCGGTCTCGGCCGAGAGCATGACCGCATCGGTACCGTCCAGTACCGCGTTGGCCACATCAAAGACCTCGGCCCTGGTGGGTATGGGGTTTTCAATCATGGACTCCATCATCTGGGTAGCGGTGATCACCACCCGGTTCAGGCATCTTGTCTGTCTGATGATCTGCTTCTGTACCGCCGGCAGTCCGGCCTCGCCGATCTCTACACCCAGGTCGCCACGGGCGATCATGACAACGTCAGCCGCTTTTATAATCTCATCCAGGG
>NZ_JBMFRG010000104.1:0-2779 GCF_049968175.1 Dissulfurimicrobium sp. | reverse complement strand
CTATAGAATTTTTCAAAATTCTCCGCCCTTATCTGGGCAAGAGTCTTAGTGTTATCCACTGCTGTGGATATAAAGACGGCCTTGTCAAAAATTGGAGATTTAGTGGCTTCCAGCATAGGATTTTTCAGATTTTTTCTGGCATTTCTGAATGCCTCAAAACCTTCTTTCTTTATAGCCCTTATCTTTTCCACCTGGGCATTAGAGAGATTTAGTTCTTTTTGAAGTTTTTGTATCCTCGCTTCAATCATCTGTTTTCTGTGTTTTTCACATCCTATGCAGCTTATCATCTGACCCATATGTTTATCCTGTAGTTGGTCTGCATAAGAAGAAGACGGAATAATTAAGATAGTTAAGATAGTGCAAATTATTTTTAGCTTTTTCATAAATAAACTCCCTTCGAAGTTATTTTCTAAGTTAGAGATAAGATTAAACTCCAATCCAGATTGGATAATGAGCAGGATACATAATCCTTATCTTCACCTCCTTTTTTAAAGATTATCTTGATTTTTGGAAAAAAGATACGAAACAAAAAAGGAAAAAATATGAAAGGAATAAGGAAATTTTTCTTTGGGGTTCAAATTTTATTTTTTTCTTGTAATTTTTTATGGTAGCAATGGAATCAATTTGCGTATCATGTCCGGCCAAATGGAGGCGACGTGAATTTAAGCATTACCCAACGGATTTTCTTGGCAATTCTTACTGCTAGTTGTATTGTGGTTATCTGTATGCTCTTGATCATGCAATGGAGTGTCGGCCATGGATTTTTGGGCTATGTCAACAGGCTTGAAGAAGATAGGCTTGAAGATCTTGCCGAGAAACTTGGAAGCGCATATGCCGAACACCACAACTGGAATTTCCTGCGTGATGACCCGGAAAAGATGTATCAATTCATAGCAGAGACCATGTATGAGATCGCTCCTCAGGTCAGCCGCTTGCCTGCGCCAGAGTCAGGTGACAAATGGGCGAATCAAAGACCGTTAGGGTCGTTTGGATTAAGATATAAGTGTTATCATCTGGGAAAGCGCATCTTTTTGCTTGACTCTAAGCATAGACCGATATTCGGAACCGGGACTGCTTCCGAAATCAACAACTTTAAAACAATTACCTATGAAGGCCGCGTAGTCGGCTATGTGGGGTTTAGGCCGCGCAAATATCTCTCGGACGTGCACCAGCTCCACTTTTTGAAACAACAGAAACTGATCCTAATTATTACGGCTTGCATAATGCTAGTAGTGGCCGCAGGGCTGTCTCTGCCTCTTGCGCGCCATCTTGTCAGGCCGCTTAAAAATCTGGCCGATGCCACATATCTTCTCGCTTCAGGGCGGTATGATATCCGCGTTCCCGACAACTCCACTGACGAGCTGGGACAACTTTCCAAGGATTTCAATTTGATGGCTGAGACGCTCAAAAAGAATGAGCAGGCGCGCCGCCAGTTTGTGGCCGACATTTCCCACGAATTACGTACGCCTCTCGCTGTGCTGCGGGGAGAGATCGAAGCGCTTCAGGATGGTGTCAGGCAGCCGACTGTAGAGGCGATAGGCTCTCTCCATTCTGAGGTAATACGTCTTGGCAGACTGGTGGATGATCTCTACCAGTTGGCATTGTCCGATGTCGGCGCGTTGGTTTACAAGAAGACAAAGATAGATCTATCTAAGGTCCTTGTCGAGGCGGTGGACAGGGTGAGGCCTGAGATAATAAAGAAATCTATAGCCATGACTGTCAACCTGCCTAGGAGTAAAATGTGGCTTGTCGCCGATCATGAGCGACTTAGTCAGCTATTTGATAACGTGTTGGAGAATGCGAAGAGATACACCGATCCGGGCGGCCAGGTCAAAATCAATCTGGGGCACGGGCACGGATGGGCGATAGTCGATATCATGGACAGCATACCAGGTGTGCCGGCCTCTGAAATAGGGAAGCTGTTCGACCGACTTTATCGTGTCGAGAGTTCCCGCAGCAGGGCTTCAGGAGGGGCAGGTCTGGGATTAGCGATATGTAAGAAGATTGTCGAGGATCACGGTGGGAGAATAGAGGCCCACCCATCGCCTCTCGGTGGTCTGTGGATCAAGATCTTGCTGCCTTTGACCGGTTATCCGGGTGAAGACAGGGAACAAGATCAATGAACAATAAAATATTGATTGTCGAAGATGAATCGAAGATTGCGAGCCTGCTGAGCGACTATTTGAAACGGGCGGGATTTGAGCCTTCTTGCCTGGATAACGGCCTGGATGTTGTCCCATGGGTGCGCCAGAACGCCCCGGCCCTGATCCTTCTTGACGTGATGCTTCCAGGTCGTGACGGCATGGAGGTCTGTAAGGACATACGTTCATTTTCAGGCGTGCCGATCATCATGGTAACGGCCCGTATTGAAGAGATTGATCGGCTGCTCGGGCTAGAGCTTGGAGCGGACGATTACGTCTGTAAACCATTTAGCCCGCGTGAAGTTGTGGCAAGGGTAAAGGCCGTTTTGCGGCGTGCATCTGGTGGACAGCCAGCGGCTGCGCAAGGGCTTGTACTTGATGAGATCCGTTATCGGGCGACTTTTAATGGGCATGACCTGAAGCTTACCGCCGTAGAATTTAAACTGCTCAGCATCCTGGCTGCCCATCCAGGCCGTATTTTCAGTCGCACCCAACTTATGAATTACATATACGACGACCAGCGCATTGTCGGTGATCGCACCATTGACAGTCATATCAAAAAGCTGCGCAAAAAAATCAAATCGGTTGCCCCTGATGCTGATTTTATCCATTCGCTTTACGGTGTTGGATATAAGTTC
>NZ_JBMFRG010000103.1:0-2789 GCF_049968175.1 Dissulfurimicrobium sp. | reverse complement strand
CGGCCCCACTCCATGGATATTGCTCAGCCTTGAGCGCAACCCGACATTGTCCCTTTTTTTTCTGTGGAATGTAATCCCGATCCTGTGAACTTCGTCCCTAACTCGCTGCAAAAAAAGTAAGACCGGGTGTGATCTCGGAAGGAACAAGGGCTCTGGCCAAAGAGGCCTGTATATCTTTTCGCCTTCACCATCCCTCTCTTTTGCAATCGATACAAACTCCAGCCGCTCGCCAAGACCAAGACTTGAGGCCGTCCGAACCGCCTCATTCAGCTGGCCTCGCCCGCCGTCTATCAACAGCAGATCAGGGAATTCGCCTGTCTCCAGCCCGGCCCTCATCCGTCTTTCAACCACCTCGTGGATCATAGCATAGTCATCCATCCCACCGACTGTATTTTTTATATTATAACGCCTATAACCCTTTTTATAAGATCTACCGTTTCTGAAGGCTACAAGACTCCCTATAGAAAGGTCCCCATCTGTTGTGGATATATCCACCCCCTCTACGAGGCTAGGCGTAACCTTAAGGGCAAGCGTAGTCTTTATCTCACACGAAAGCCTCTGCCACTCTAGGGCCTCTTCTTTGGCCCCGAGCAAGGCAAGGTCAGCGTTTTGCCTTGCCATATCCAAAAGCCTACCCCGTTCCCCTCGCACCCTGCCACTATTCAACCTCTTCAGGCCCATCTCGGACAGCCACTCAGACAAAACGGCAAGGTCGGAGGGTGGAGACGGCACAAGAATCTCGGGTGGAACCTGATTCTCGCCGTAGTATTCGCGCAAAAAGGCCGACAATACGGCTCCGTCATCTTCCCCTTGGACGGAAACCAGGCAATGAAGTTCCTGACCGGTAACCACACCCTGCCTCACCCTGATGATGGAGGCAACCGCTCTTTCGTCACCCTTTGCGATGCCTATAGCGTCGAGGTCGGTATCCATGCCGACCACAACCCACTGGCCCTCTGTAATCTGCTGAATGGCTCTTATTCTATCTCTGAGCGCAGCAGCCCTCTCAAACTCAAGCTTGGCTGCCGCCTCTTCCATCTGGGATGAAAGGGATTCAAGCAAAACGGATGTCTTTCCTTCAAAAAACAGCCTGACCCCTTTTATCCGTTCCCCATACTCGTCTCTTGATACGGCATTGATGCAAGGGGCGCAGCAGCGTTTTATCTGATATTTGAGGCATGGTCTGGACCTCATCGCCATACGGGCGTCACTGCACGTCCTCAGCCCAAAAAGGGCCGTCACAAATCTATATGTCTCGCGCACAGCCAGACCTGACGGATACGGCCCGAAATAGAGAGCACCATCCCGCTCCCTTCGTCTTACTACGGATAATCTTGGGAAATCGTGTTGTATATTGAGCTTTAAAAAGGGATATGCC
The DNA here is from genome assembly GCF_049968175.1 of Dissulfurimicrobium sp. Taxonomy (NCBI): domain Bacteria; class Deltaproteobacteria; genus Dissulfurimicrobium; species Dissulfurimicrobium sp. The sequence goes on along the minus strand of NZ_JBMFRG010000103.1, from coordinate 1,411 downwards.
TTGTCGTCCCTCAGTAGGATGTTGTATATTGGTTTATATTGTTTGATGAGGGTAGCCTCCAAAAGAAGCGCCTCTTTTTCGGTCATTGTGGCGATAAACTCAAAGGCTGCGGCCTTTTTTAGCATTAAAGATGTCTTTTGAGGGATATCAACGGATGGTTTCAGGTATGAAGAAAGCCTCTGTCGGAGATCTTTTGCCTTGCCAACATAGAGCACATCTCCATTATCGTTTCTGAAGATGTAAACCCCGGACGATCTTGGAATACCCAAAAGGGATTCAGGGGAACACTTGAGGCGGATCGGGTGATTCACCGGTTAACAGGCTGAAGGGCCTCCTTCATAAAGGCCGGGAGGGCAAACGATGCCCCGCATATCTCTTGAGTAAAGTATCTTGTGGAGATCTTGTGCACCTTGAACCTTTCCAGGTCGAAATCATTAAGTGGGTCATATCTTTTACTGGCCATGACCCAACTCCACATGCCACTTGGATAGGTAGGGATAAAGCCGAGATAGAAATCAACAAACCGGAAACCAGCCTCACGAAGACCACTGTTGATATCGGCAACGATTTTAATATCATAGAATGGAGACTCGCTCTGGGCCACCAGTATGCCATCCGATCGAAGGGCGGAAAGGCATTTTTTATAAAAATCGGCATTGAAAAGGCCGACAGCCGGACCTATTGGGTCGGTTGAATCAACAATTATTATGTCGAAATCAGACTCATGATCCTCCAAATATTTTATCCCGTCGCCCACGACTATCGACACTCTGTCGTTTCCTTCGAGTTCACAGGCTATCGAAGGGAAAAACCTCTTGCATGTCTCTATCACAAGGCCGTCTATCTCGCAGAGGACCACCTTCTCAACATCTGTATGCTTTACGGTCTCCCTGACGGCCCCGCCGTCTCCGCCGCCTATTATCAAGACCTCTCTTGGGCTCGGATGGAGATATAAGGAGGGGTGCGTTATCATTTCATGATAAATATATTCATCACGTTCAGTCGTCATGACAAGCCCATCAAGGAGCAAGACCCTGCCATATTCATAGGTATCCAGGACCTCGATTGTCTGATATTCGGATCTGCCGACAAATAATGTCTCTTTTACCTTAAGTTTGAGACCTGCATTTGGAGTGTGAAGTTCAGTGTACCACAGTTCCATTTTGGCCTTATTTCGTTGGAATAAAGAGATTATAAAGCTTGAGTCGCTTCAAGGCAACCAGAATCTGGTCGGGGCGAGAGGATTCGAACCTCCGGCCCTCTGCTCCCAAAGCAGATGCGCTACCAGGCTGCGCTACGCCCCGCCCGCCGTCGACGCGCAAGGTAGAGGGCCGGCGGGCAAGAGGCAAGCGCGCCTTCGATCGCCCTCACGCCCAATCGAGCCGGCCGAAGAAGGCGGCGATTTCGCCGG
>NZ_JBMFRG010000102.1:0-3103 GCF_049968175.1 Dissulfurimicrobium sp. | reverse complement strand
GTAACCTATGAGTTGGTGGAAAAATTAAATAAACTTGATTATGCCAGACATAAAGTCTTGTTCACAAAACACAGGAAGATAGCCAAGGAGATCAAAGATGCCATTGCGTTGATCCCAAGAGAGGACGGCATACCCCTTTGCATGCCCCTTGAGCAGGTATACCGCGGATCAATGGACAGGCTAGTTGGAAATAAGGCGTCTGTGCTTGCGGGGCTTGCTGCGTCAGGTCTTTTTCATGTGCCCCAAGGGTTTGTGATCCCTGTTCATGCCTGCCGCCTCTTTCTCGAAAAGAGCGCCCTGACATTTAAGATCATCAGGTCTCTGGGCAGATATTTGGATGTCAGACAGGGAGAGGTCTTGAAGCTCCCAGAACAGGTGGTAGACGATGTAAAAAGCGAGATCATTTCAACACCGCTTCCTAGCGTCTTAGAGGATGCCGTGGTATCGCAGGCCCTTCCATTTTTAGCTACCCCCCCAGGTCTTGCCGTAAGAAGCAGCGCAATAGGAGAAGATGGGCTTAAGTATTCTTTCGCTGGGCAGTTTACTACGGTTTTAAACGTAACAAATCAGGCGGATTTGATCCTGGCGGTCAAGGAGGTGATTGCAAGCAATTTCAATGCAAGGAGCCTTATTTACCGTTTGAATGCAGGGATGAGCCCTCTTGATTTCAATATGGCGGTTTTGTGCCTCAAGATGATAGATGCAGTTTCTGCAGGGATACTCTTTACACAGGACCCAAACAATACCAATTCAGGGCGTATGATCATAAGCGCCGTCTTCGGCCTCGGCGAGCTTGCTGTGGCCGGGGAGTCAAATGCAGATATCTATAGGCCGTCCCGTACGGATGCATATGATACCCTGCCCTTGATAGCCAAAAAGGACAAAAGGTTGATTTTAAACAAGAACGGCGGCGTCAGACTCGAAGATGTACCTGAGATGGACAGGCAGAGACCGGTGCTTACCCCTGAACTCATCAAGGCGCTTGTCGATCTTGGGCTTAAGATTGAAAGCCTGAGCGGCGGTCCCCAGGATATCGAGTGGGCTGTTGACCAGAGTGGCGTTATATTCATCCTTCAGGCTAGACCCCTGCGCATCTCAGCTATACAGGCCGCAGACCATGGACAAGGCGATAATGTTCTATTTGACAAGGCCGTTGTGGCCTCACGGGGGGTGGCGACCGGCAGGGTCAACATCATAAGACGTAGGCAGGATCTTGAAAGGCCCATGGAAGGGGCTGTGATATTGGTTCTGCATCAGAGCCTGGTTGATGCTGCAAGGGTCGTTAAAGACGTAAATGGGGTACTTGTAGATATAGGGAATCCGGCAGATCATCTGTCTTGTGTGGCCAGGGAACACGCCGTACCCATGCTGACCGGTCTTGCAACCGCTACCAAAGATCTTAAGGACGGCGAATGGATCACCGTTGATGCCGTTTCGGGTCGAGTCACCGCGGCCAGCAGAGGCGAGATAGAGAGTGCCCTAAAGAAAAAAGAGGACGGCGGCAAAAGGGGTGGCGCGCCGATGGATGTCGGTGTGGACCGGGGCGATATTGCCAGATCGTTTCAAGAGACGCTGCATCAACTCATAGTCAAGTTGAATCTGACTGATGCATACGGCCCTACGTTCTCCATCATGGAGTGCAGGTCTATCCATGACATAGTACGGTTTGTGCATGAAAAGGCAGTCATAGCCATGTTCGATATGGGGGACGAGCTCCTTTCGGATGCAAAGGGCCTGGTTTATAAATTGGAGTCAGATATACCCTTTCTTTTGAGCGTGATCGATCTCGGCGGCGGGCTTGTCCCGAAAGAGAACAGGGGTTTGAAGATAACCCCTGAAGAGGTTATTTCCGCACCGTTTAGGGCCCTGTGGAAGGGGATTACGACGCCTGGGCTCCGCTGGTCTGGCCCGCCAGGGCAGGTTGACCTTGGACAGACCTATTCACATTGGATCGCCGACCAACAATCAGAACGGCCTATAGGTTGCCCGAATTATGTAATCTTAAGCAGGGATTACATAAATTTGAATGCAAGGATGGATTTTCACTTTGTAATGATTGACTCCGTATGCGGGATGAATCCGAAGGCCAATTATTTGAGGTTTCGTTTCAAAGGTGGCGGAACCGATCTGGTCAGGCGCAGACGCAGGGCCAGTCTTATCGCCGAGTTGCTTGAGCGGCATAATTTCTTTGTGGATCTTAAAGACGACCTGGTAAATGGCGAATTGAGCGGAGTCATGCAGCAGGTGATTGAGGAGCGGCTCGTTTTTCTTGGACGTCTTTTGGGTTTTACCCGACTCCTTGATATGGCAATGATCAATGAACACACAGCGCATAGGATGGTCGAGGCCTTTATGCAGGGAGATTATCAATTCAAGGGTCTTGAGTCTGTGAGACCAGCGGGTCCTGCCGGGCATCTGGATGCCTAGGCATGATAGAACTTGATATCGGGGAGCTCCACGGCGGTCAACATATTTCCGTAGACAGCCCCTGTATCTATGCCGATCTTGGTCGGTGTGACGAGCGGCATCTCGAACGGCGTATGCCCGAAGACTACGAATTTCCCAAAATTGAAGTCAGAAGATAGAAACATCTCCCTTATCTCATAAATTTCGGGTGGGGTTTGGTCTTTGAGGGGTATATTTGGCATTAGGCCGCCATGGACGAATATAAACCCTGCCTTTTCCCACAAAGGCATGAGCCCGTTTAAGAATTCTTTGTGGTCCTGGGGCATAAAGGCAAGGCCTGCGACCTTGCCCATGTCCTTTGCCCCATAGCTCTCCAGGGTGGCTTCTGCACCTATTTCCCTTAGCGCTGCAAGGAATATATCATCGTTTGTATTGGCAAATTTGAGTAGGTAATATTCGTGGTTGCCCATAAGCGGAACCAGGTTGTGTCCGCTATCTCGAAGGTCTAGGATGAATTCGATGACCTCCTTGGAGCTTGGTCCCCTGTCTATATAGTCACCCAGAAACACTAGCGTGTCTCTGTTTTTTACATAAGGCAGGCGCTCAAATAGCCTTTGAAGGTTGGCGATGCAACCGTGTATGTCACCGATTGCAAATATCTTGCCCTGTTCAAATGCGCCTGCCTTGATCCCTTGGC
>NZ_JBMFRG010000101.1:0-3136 GCF_049968175.1 Dissulfurimicrobium sp. | reverse complement strand
TGGGATATCGACATACCCCTGAATGGCCATTTACACAAATTATTTTACACCCTCTGCAATGCGCCTTTATCTTTTTGATGGTTCGGATTTAAAATTATTTTACGTCTTCGAAATCGGCGTCTACTACATCTTCATTGCCGCCGCCTTTTCCCTTGCCTGACTCTTCACCGCCGCCTGCCGTGCCGCCTTCCGATGCCTTTTTATACATCATTTCAGCCAGTTTATGGGATGCCTGTATAAGTTCATCCTGTGCCTTTTTGATGGCCTTGATATCAGTCCCTTCAAGTTCTCTTTTGAGTGCCGCTATCTTGTCGTTTATCTGGGTCTTTATGGCCTCATCCACCTTGTCCCCAAGGTCGGCGAGACTCTTTTCGGTGCTGTAGATAAGACTGTCGGCGTGATTCCTGGCATCTATGAGTTCTTTGCGCTTGCGGTCTTCCTCGGCATGAAGTTCGGCATCTCTTATCATTTTTTTGATCTCTTCCTCAGTGAGGCCGCTTGATGCCTGGATGCGTATTGATTGTTCTTTACCGGTTGCAAGGTCTTTGGCCGAGACATTTAGGATTCCATTTGCATCTATATCGAAGGTGACTTCGATCTGTGGTACGCCCCTCGGCGCAGGTGGGATGCCTACGAGTTCAAAGCGCCCTATGGTCTTATTGTCGGAGGCCATTTCCCTTTCACCTTGAAGGACATGAATGGTAACAGCATTCTGGTTGTCAGCAGCAGTCGTAAATATTTGGCTTTTTTTGGTGGGGATGGTGGTATTTTTTTCTATGAGCTTTGTCATAACGCCGCCAAGGGTTTCTATACCGAGTGAAAGCGGCGTTACGTCAAGGAGAAGTACATCTTTTACCTCGCCCTTCAAGACAGCGCCTTGGATTGCTGCGCCGATGGCCACAACTTCATCAGGATTGACACCCTTGTGAGGCTCTTTGCCAAATATCTCTTTTACCTTCTCCTGCACCCTCGGCATGCGGGTCATGCCACCCACAAGGATCACTTCGTCTATATCAGCGGCCGTCAGCCCTGCGTCTTTGAGCGCCGTCATACACGGCGGCACCACACGGTCTATCAGGTCGGAAACCATGCTTTCAAGTTTCGCCCTAGTCAGCTTAACCACCAGGTGTTTGGGGCCAGAGGCATCTGCCGTGATAAACGGCAGATTGATCTCGGTCTCGGCAGTGGTTGAGAGTTCACATTTTGCCTTTTCAGCGGCCTCTTTGAGCCGCTGCAGCGCCATTCGATCCTGTCTTAGATCTATGCCATTTTCCCTCTTGAATTCATTGGCGAGCCAATCGACGATCTTGAGGTCGAAGTCCTCGCCGCCCAAGAATGTGTCTCCATTTGTAGCTTTTACCTCGAATACGCCTTCCCCTATCTCGAGGATTGATATATCAAATGTACCGCCGCCAAGGTCAAAGACTGCTATCTTTTCCTCTTTTTTCTTGTCGAGGCCGTATGCAAGGGAAGCGGCTGTCGGCTCATTTATTATGCGAAGGACGTTAAGTCCTGCAATGCGGCCCGCGTCCTTTGTGGCCTGGCGCTGGCTGTCGTTAAAATATGCCGGCACGGTTATTACCGCATCTGTTACCTTTTCGCCAAGGTAGTCTTCAGCGGTCTGTTTCATCTTTGTGAGTATCATGGCGGATATCTCAGCCGGGCTGTATTGTTTTCCTCTGATTTCGACATATGCGTCACTGTTGGGGCCCTCGACGATCTTATATGATACGATGCCCTTTGATTTTTGGACCTCGGGATCGGAGAATTTCCTCCCAATCAGCCTCTTTACCGCAAAGACCGTATTTTCCGCATTAGTTACGGCCTGTCTTTTCGCAAGCATGCCTACCAGTCGTTCGCCTTTGTCGGTAAAGGCTACAACCGAAGGGGTAGTGCGGCCGCCTTCAGCGTTGGCCAAGACCTTCGGATCACCACCTTCCATTATGGCAACACAGGAATTTGTGGTGCCTAGGTCTATCCCAATGACTTTAGCCATATTTCTTTATCCTCCTTATAAAATCGTTGTATTTTTGTTTAAAATAGCGCTTTTGGATAAACTAAGCACTTGTTTCGCCTTGTCCACTGCCGCCGCACGGTTTTTTTGATACGACCACCAATGCAGGCCTCAGGAGTTTTTCGTGCAAGGTGTAGCCCTTTAAGAGTTCTTTTATAACAGTGTTTTCCTCATGTTCGTGGCTTTCTTCGATGCAGATGGCCTCATGTAGATTTGGGTCGAATCTCTGTCCTTCCGCTACAAAGGTCTTCAGACCAAACCTTTCAAGGGTCTTGAGATAGCCTGAAAGTGTAAGTTCGAGTCCTTCGATCAGCCTGTCGATGTCTCTGCTTTCCTTAGAGGCAGCCACCGCCCTTTCGAGATTGTCTAGAAAGGGCAGCAGCTCATTTGAAAAGGACTCAAGGGCATATTTCATGTGCTCTTCTTTTTCGCGCTCGATCCGTTTTTTGAAGTTTTCAAGCTCTGCTGCCAGGCGCAACATCTTGTCTTTGCATGCAGCTATCTCTTGATCTTTTTCTTTAAGTCTGGCGACTAACTCTTCGTAATCTTCTTGTCCACGGGTTTGTTGTTGATCTTGCCGTTGATCTTGTTCTTTATTTTGTACCTCAGTTTGTTGTTCTTGTTGTTCAGTTTCATGTATATTCATAATCTTCATAACTCCTTTAATTTTTCGCTTAAGACCTTGGCGGTATATTCAACAAGGGGGATCATTCTGGCGTAATTCATCCGCATAGGTCCTAATATGCCGAGGGTGCCAAGCGGTCGGCCTGTATCGGAATATGAAGAAAGTACTATACCACAACAAGGGCCTTTGTCTCCAAAGCCTTCATAGCCTATGAATATCTGCATCTTGTTTGATTCAAGGCACTTATCCAGGAGGGTAACCAAGTTTTTTTTCTCTTCGAGCGTCTTTAACATAGCCCTAAGACGGGTGATTTGGTAGAATTCAGGTTGATTTAAGAGATTTTGTCTCCCGTCTATAAAGAATTCTCCATAGGTTTCGGATGATTCCTGTCTGTCTAAAAGTTCGTTGATCAAGATGTTGAATATGCGCTTTTCCTCCTGAAGTTCCTGCATCACGGCGTCCCTGGCCTCTTTCAAGTCCTTGCAGCGATCAAGGAG
>NZ_JBMFRG010000100.1:0-3334 GCF_049968175.1 Dissulfurimicrobium sp. | reverse complement strand
GTAAGTCAGGCACCCATTCAGAGCCGTTCCAGGTAAACCAGCTGTTTTTGTCCTGATCAAATACACTTACTGGCTTATTGAAGAATTTTGCAAGCTCGACTGCCCATCCTGTCCCACCCTTGACTGTATTGTCTGGTTGTATCCAACCTACAGCGAATATCTGTTGTCCTTTATTTACTATATGAAAGATCGACTGGATGACCTTACGGATCTTTTCCGCCTCTGCATATGTGCGGTTCATATGTCTGGATACGATTGCCATGCTTATATCGCCCTGTTTAAGCTCCTCGTCCGTAAGGATACATACGTCTTTGACCCTGTCCATGTGGTGGCCTTTGTATGAAAAATTGATCTCCCTGAGCCCCCATTTTTCGGCGTTTATCCCAAATTCAGTCTCAGCACCTTTGAGCCCTCCGCTGTATAGGATGTATTTAGATGTATCTATCATTCAGGTCTCCCCTCTTTTTTATTGAATTTCATCTTTTAATACGTCTGCCTTAAGCTCCAAGAGTTTTTTATATACATTTTCCAAGAATTCGGCCACCGGGCCATGTTTATTTTCCCCCGATTGGGCATAATTCTTTGTAATCTCAACAGCCTGACGGAGACATTCTTCTTTGTCATATGTATTCAGTTTTATCTTCCCATCCTTTCCCATCTTTATTGTCCTTTGCCGTCGGCAAGATGACATCCCACATCTATGATGGGGGTGTGGTGCCGATAAATTGCGGAACATCATTTAGTTTCTTTATGAGGTCCCGCAAGGCCTTTGCCCTGTGACTCAGGGCATTCTTTTCTTTGTCTGCGATCTCCGCCATGGTGCGGTTGCCGCCGCCATAGGGGATAAAGAGCGGATCATAGCCGAATCCGTTGGCCCCTCTTAGGGTTTCAGCTATGACGCCTTCACATACACCTTCGCCTGTCATCCAGGCGCCTGATGGATGGTACAACACCACGACACACCTGAAGCGCGCCGTGCGTTTGTGGTCTCCTATGGCCTTCAGTTCCTCAAGGAGCCTTCTGTTATTCTCTTCATCGCCAGCCCCTTCTCCTGCAAACCTTGCGGAATATATCCCTGGAGCACCTCCCAGCGAATCCACTTCAAGGCCCGAGTCGTCGGCAAGCGCCGGGAGGCAGGTGGCTAACGCAACGGTTTGCGCCTTAATGAAGGCATTCTCTTCGAAGGTTGATCCGTTTTCCACAATATCGGGGATGTCGGGAAAATCATCAAGACAAAGAAACTTGATGTCGGGTCTAGAGAATATAGCCGTGATTTCCCGGATCTTGCCTTTATTTCTAGATGCAATGACAAGCTTTTTCATGGAGCCTTTATATCAATACCAGCCTGCTCCTTGTCCGGAGTTTTGAGGCATGGGCCAAAACTTAGCGACACTGCATTTACAGGACAGATAGAATGGCATCTCATACACCTTATACATGCGGTGGAATTTATACTGTCTTCGCCATTATAAAACGAAATATCGCTAGGACATGCAGTTTTACATGCCCTGCAGCCCACGCATCGGCTAGGATCAAAATTGAGTTGCAGCCAGCTGATCCTGTTAAAAAGCCCATAGATAGCGCCGAGCGGGCATATCGCCCTACAAAATGCCCGCATGGTAACCATACACCAAACCGATATTGCAATAAGGACAACGAGTTTGTTTACAAAAAGCCAGCCAGCGGCACGCCTGAGATTTGAATTGAGGGTCAGGAGCGGGATTCCGGCCTCAAGGGTGCCTGCTGGACAGACATATTTACAAAACCATGTTGAACCATAACCCGTTGCATCGACCACAAGGATTGGAAGGACGATTACAAAGAGACCTAAAAATATATATGGTCCGGCCCTGAACCATTTCTTCATAGAGATTTTTGGAACAGGCATACGATATAAGAGTTCTTGAATAAGGCCGAAAGGGCAAAGCCAGCTACATGGTAATCTACCCATTATGCTGCCTATTAGGGCAAGGGTCCCTAATACATAGGCGCCGAAACGCATTCCTACAGGGGCTATGTTTATACGTATGCTGGCAAGAAAATTCTGAAGCCCCCCGATCGGACAAGCTGTGATTGCTGCAGGGCATGAATAGCAGTTAAGGCCTGGTGAACATATCCTTTTTGACCACCCTTGAAATATAGGGGGCCCTTTCCACAAAAAGGTCCAGTTGGAATTGATTATTAACGTAGATATTATTTGCGAGACCTTTCTTCGCCGTTCCATTATCCAATGCCTATGCAGCTAAGACAGACGGTCACAGCCTTTTGCCAGAGAATCTGGGCCTCGCCGGACCATAAACCTAGGGCGATCAGGCCAAGCGAACTTATAAGCGCGATTAACGGTGTATATCTAAATATCATATTTTAGTCCCCCCTTGTCCTCTTCGGCAAGATACTGCCTGACGGTGCTGGTCTTTTGACCAAGATGGACTTCCTTATCGCGCCGGTCGTCTATTTTAATTGCGGTATATACCCGCTTTTCCCCCATGGAAAACGGTACATTGTGCAGTATCTTTGCAGTTGACATAAGGGTGTCGATGTCGCCTTCCACAAGTGTCCCCATGTCGGTAAGTTTATATGGAAGCCCGAGACCTGCAAGGACTTCCTGCATCTTGACTACAAAGCGGTGAAAGCTTGTGGAACCTGTCCCGAGAGGGACTACACTTATCTCCATTATAGCCATATGCCACCCCCAAATAATGAACAAATAAAAAAGGATCGCAGTCGGCCGCTGCAATCCAAATATTATATTTTAATATTGTTGGAGGCGGCGCCCGGACTTGAACCGGGGAATAACGGTTTTGCAGACCGTCGCCTTAGCCACTTGGCTACGCCGCCCAAAAGCAGGTTGTTTTTTAACATAAGGGGCTTCCTTTGACAAGGGTCGGCAAGGTGCCATTGCTTTTAAGACCCTTTGTTTTTTAAGTAAGGATGTTCTTGAGGGCATTAATCCCTTGGGACATCCATCATACGGTGTACGGCTTGAAGCGCCTTGATCCTGATCTCTTCGGGTACTGTTATCTGGTGTATTTCGTCTTCAAGCGCCTTGATTATATCCTTCAGATTTATCTTTTTCATGTCTTGGCAAATCAGATCAGGTGATGCAGGATAAAATTCCTTTTGTGGATTTTGTTTCTTTAGTGTATAGAGGAGCCCTATCTCGGTAGCTATAATAAACTCCCTTTCCTTCGATTCTCTGGCATAGTCGATCATGCCTGTCGTGCTTCTTACCACATCGGCCATGTCAATGACTTCTGGTGGACATTCAGGATGCGCTATAAGTACGGCGTCAGGATGCTCGGAACGTGCCTTTTTGACCGTTGAAACACTAAGG
>NZ_JBMFRG010000099.1:0-3619 GCF_049968175.1 Dissulfurimicrobium sp. | reverse complement strand
TTCAAAGGCGGTCGAGTTGGCCATGTCCAACAACCCACTTCTAAAAGGCGCTAGTGCCTCCCTGGAGGCGTCGCAGGCGAATAGATCGGCAAGTCTGAGCGCCTTCTTTCCAACCTTAAATTTCTATGAAGACCTTGAAAGGACCAACAATCCGCCGATGGTCTTTACCTATAAACTTGCGCAGGAACGCTTTACATCCCGGGATTTTGATATAGACAGGCTTAACAATCCTACGCCGATAACTAATTGGCAAGGCCGCTTCGTATTGACACAGCCGATATTCAACCAAGGTAGGGAGATCATCGGATATCGCTTGTCCAAGGTCCAGGAACAGATAGCAGCCCTAGAAAAGACCAAGATAAGGCAAGAGGTCTCTTTTCAGGTGGAAAAGGCCTATTATCAGGCCATCCTTGCCGAGAAGACCCTGGATGTCATGACAGCATCGGTCGAGACCGCCAAGGCCATGGAAGGACTTGCGGCAAAAAGAGAAAAGGCCGGCCTTGCCCTGAAATCAGATCTACTGTCCGCAAGGGTGCATCTCGTCTCTGCCGAACGCGAGAGACTAAGGGCGGAGGGAGATGTCAAGATTGCGATGGCCGCGTTGGATAAGGCCATGGGGATATCGCAAGACCGCGAATGGGAACTTGAACCTCCTCAGACAAATACAGACCTGGCATCCAGGGGTTTGGAGGCCTGGCTTGAGATCGCCCGCAGGAAACGGCCTGAATCGCTCCTTTCAAAAAAAATGGTCCAGGCGGCAGGCCTCAAGACCAAAGAGGCTGAGTTTCAGTTTTTGCCGTCATTAAATCTCCAAGGATCATATGAAACAAATAGCAGGGACCTCCTTGGAACAGATGGAGATTCGTGGAGTATAATGGCTGTGATGTCCTTCAATATATTTAATGGTCTGGGAGACAGGGCAAGGCTTGCAGCCGCCAGTGCCGAGGAACGGCGCACCAGATATAAAGATCAAGACATAAACGCCCAGATCGGCCTTGAGGTAAGGCAGGCGTATTTCAATCTTATAACCGCCAAAAAACAGCTTGATGTAACGGAAAAAGCAGTCGCACAGGCTGAAGAAACCTTAAGAATACTTAAAAAACGCTATGAAAACGGATTGGCCTTGATGGTGGAGGTGTTGAGCGCCGAGACAGCCCTTAAACAGACCAGACTTCAAGCTGCTCAGGCGCGATATGATTACATGACAGCCATGTCGGATCTCAAGCTTAAGACAGGGGTATTGGGTAATGACGACGAGAGTTAGACCTATAGGTAATTATGTGGGCAGATTTTTTCTTTTTGGCGCGGCATCTATCTTTTTATTGCTTTCTCTGACCGGTTGCGCCGATCAAGATCAAAAATCGAGAAGAAAACCTGTCTCTGCGGTCAGCGCTCAGACCTATGAGGTCACAGAGGCCTCCATGCCTGATATGGAGGTCTTTTCAGGCAGAACGAAGGCCAAAATACAGGCCGTATTGGCATCAAATACCTCAGGATTTGTCCGCGAGGTCAGGGTGCGCGAGGGCGATGTGGTCAAGAAGGGTGATCTGCTCTTGACTATAGATGATACAAGGGCAAGGTCGGAGATAGAATCCGCAATGGCTGAAAAGGCGGCGATGGTCAGTCAAAAGGCAGCGGTCATGGCGGATCTCGCATATGCAAAGGCCAATTTTGAGCGCCTTGAACGACTCAAAAAAGAGGATGCCGCAACCCAGGAGGAATTTGACCGGGCCCTCGCCCGATTCAAGGCCCTGGAGAACCAAGCCTCCGCCCTTGATGCAAACATAAGACGCATTGAAGCCAACTTGAATGAAGCAAGAAACCAGCTCTCATACGTCTCCCTCGTCTCGCCTGTAAACGGCCTGATAGTGGAAAAGACGGTCGATCCAGGAAGCTATGTAAATCCGGGCACACCCCTTTTAAAAATTGACGCCGTAGACAGCGGATACTGGTTTGATGCCGACATAGACGAGGCCCTTCTTGCAAGGACCAAGCCCGGCGACAATGTATATCTGTCCATCCCATCAGCGCACATCAGCGAAGCCGCAAAAATAACCCGAGTCGTGCCTTATGTAAATCCACTAACCCATACGTTTAATATAAAGATAGACCTCAAAAAACAGCCAGACCATGACCTGATAAAAAGCGGCCTCTATGGAAAAGTCATTCTGTTGAAAGGCCACATAAAATGTCTTGTAGTCCCTGAAAAGGCCCTGGTCACAAGGGGTGGAATGACGGCCGTATATACTGTAGGCAGAGACCGAATAGTCCACTGGAGGGTAGTAAAGACCGGTAGAAAGTGGATATATGAAGATGGCACGTGGATGCCGTATCCTGGGTCCGGCCAAGGTCGGCATGGGGATGTCTTTGTCGAGATACTGAGCGGGGTAAACCCGAAGGATACGGTGGTGGTTTCAAACCTAGACATGGTACAGGAGGGTGTACGCCTTGAATAGTCTTAAACCCCACGTCATGGAGGCGCATAATACCTTCCTGGCAAGGCTTACAGAGACATTCATCGATTCTAAGATTACCCCGCTTGCCATCATTGCAAGCCTCCTTCTCGGGGCGTTTGCAATTTTTTTCACGCCGAGCGAAGAAGAACCCCAAATTGTAGTACCTATGATAGACGTGATGGTCTCTATGCCAGGTTCGACCCCAAAAGAGATCGAAAACAGGGTCATAGGCCCTATGGAAAAACTCATCTGGGAAATCCCTGGCGTCGAGTATGTCTATTCCACCGCTATGCCCGACCAGGCCATGACCGTGGTCAGATTCAAGGTCGGAGAAGATATGGAAAAGAGTCTAGTCAAGGTCTATGACAAGCTATATGCCCATCTTGACTGGATTCCACCTGGCTGCAGCAAACCCATCCTGAAACCTCATTCTATAGATGACGTACCGATACTTGCCATCACCCTGTGGGGAGATGGCTATGACGGCTCCACCTTAAGGCGCATAGCGACTCAGCTTAATGACGAGATACGCGCGGTCAATGGGGTAAGCGAGACGAAGATCATAGGGGGTCTCAAAAGACAGGCCAGGGTGATCCTTAAGCCCAATGCCCTTGCCGGCCTTTCAATTGATGCGGCAGACGTAGTAGCCGCCCTTTCGTCCCAGAATCAGGCCTCCTGGATATCCGACATCTCTAACAACAACCAGAGCTTTTCCCTCAGGCTCAATAATTTCTTTACTGATATAAACGACCTTGAAAAGACGGTCATCAAGGTCGTGGACGGTAAACCGATTTATCTCGGCCAAGTGGCCCAGATAATAGATGGCCCTGAAGAACCCACATCCTATGTAATGATAGGCGCCGGCCTTGGGGCTGAAAAAAAGGGTGTAAAGATCGCCCCTGGTGCATTAAAAGAGGCGGTGACAATAGCCATATCCAAACGTAAAGGTGAGAACGCCACATCCATCGCTAACACCGTACTCAATAAGGTAGAGGGGCTAAAGGGTTTCATCCTCCCTTCAGACGTCCACGTGGTAGTGACACGGGATTACGGCGAAACCGCCAAGGAAAAGTCCAACGAGCTCCTTGAACATCTGGCGCTTGCCACTATATCTGTAGCCATCCTTATGGCCCTACTCCTTGGCGTTCAGGCAAGCCTCGTGG
>NZ_JBMFRG010000098.1:0-4174 GCF_049968175.1 Dissulfurimicrobium sp. | reverse complement strand
AGCGCCTTGGCCTTACAGGTCCATTCCGGTCCAGAGGGTCTGTACACCCATCAGATGGCCCATGTATTTTTCCTGGCCGCCATGGTGTTTTTGTTCTCCATCCTTTTCAGGCACCCTTTGGGCTATGGAAGGGCCTGGGTTTACTTGAGACTCTCCCTCCTGTTTTTTTCGATATGGAATGTAAATGCCATAATCACGCACAGTCTCGAATTGACCATCCCGCCAGAGTCGCTTGTTGTTCAAGAAGGTCCTCTACCTTGTTATATCTGCATGCCAGCGGTTTTTAAAAGTTGGGTATATTATGTAGGCAAGTTCGATCATCTCCTCTGCGTGCCGGCCATGTTCTTCCTTACCATGGCGCTTAAGACCTTCTGTCGTGAGGCCGAGCGCCAGGCAGAAGAGAAGAGAGATAAAGAGGCAGCCGAACAATGACACAATGTCTGCCGCTCCTCCCTATCTATGTGGTGGATTTTATAGGCGCAAGCCTTATGGTTGTTTTTTCCCTCACTGCCTTTTATTACTCCTGGAGACTTACAAGACTTGAGCCCAAGAGCGTCCTCTGGAGCTATTTTTTCTGGCTGTGCATGGCTATGGTGGCCTTTGCACTCTCGCGCAGTATAGGGCATATCCTCAGGTTTGTATTCATATTTATGGGATTCCCTCATATATGGAATTTTTTTGCCCCGTACAGCGGTGGGCTCAATACAATGACGTTTGTTTCGATCACCACGCTCACCTTTTATTTCCCAGGCGTTAGAAAGATAATAGGCCGAGTTAAGGAAGACGCAAAGAAGCTTGAGGAGGCCAGGATCGGACTTGCTCAGGCCAACAAATCCCTCATGGACTTGAATCAGACCCTTGAACAGCGCGTGGAAGAGAGGACTAGGGCGTTAAAGATATCTGAACAGAAGTTCAGGCGCCTCTTCGAGAGTTCAAAAGATGTTATCTTTTTTTGCAATAATGAGGGGAGGCTCCTTGATATGAACGACAGCGGGGTCGAGCTCCTGGGATTTAAGGACAAAAATGAGATTATCGGTAAGACAATGGCAGAGTTTTTTGTAAATAAGGCCGATTGGGAGAATTTTTGCGCGACTCTCCATTCGGCGGGGCATATAAAAGATCTTGAGATAGAATATGGAAGACAGGATGGCTCCATCCTTTATCTCTTGGTTACGTCCGATCTCATAAGCGATGAAAACGGTACTGTGATAGGTTGTGAAGGCATTGCCAAGGACCTTACACGCTATAAACAGGTCATGGCAAATTTGATACAGTCGGAGAAGATGGCCTCGCTCGGACAGATGGCGGCAGGTGTGGCCCATGAAATAAATACCCCCCTTGGCATAATACTCGGCTATACTCAGCTCCTTGAAGAGGATTTCAAGGACCAGAAAGATGTATACGAAACCCTTGAGACTATAGAAAAACAGGCGAAGATATGCAAAAATATCGTATCCGATCTACTGAATTTCTCACGGGATTCCATAAGACAGGAAAAGGGACCAGTGGATATAAATCACTGCCTTGAAGAGGTCATGGCCGTGATTGAGCATTCGCTGAATATGGACAGGATATATGTCCACAGGGTCTATGGCGAAAATCTGCCTATGGTGTTTGCTGATAAGGAGAGGCTCAGGCAGGTATTTGTAAACATCTTGAATAATGCCCACCATGCAATACAAAAAGAAGGACTTGTAGGCATATGGACACGCTATAACCCAGCCAAAAAGACTGTTGAAATATTGATCGGCGATACCGGGCCGGGTATCCCGCCAGAGATTTTAAAAAAGATATTCGATCCCTTTTTCACCACCAAGGAGGTCGGTAAGGGGACGGGTTTGGGTCTTTCTGTATCCTTTGGCATAGTGAAGGATCACGGCGGCAATATAGACGTCGAATCCCCACCCAAAGAACAGGGGCTGATAAATGCTGGTATGGAGACGGTATTTATAGTCAGTCTTCCTGCTTATATAGAAGGTATCGATCAAGAGAAATAGTTGTATATAGATATACAATACATTGTCTTTGTGCATTTTTTCTCATTATAATCTTAAAGATATAATTGGCAAGTTATATATTTTTAGTATTTAAGACTTGATTTTTTCTTTCATTTGATTTAATCAATATATAGTTAAGATATTTGTGAACAATATTGCTTATGATTTAGCAGTTAAATTCTTTAAGGTTTTTAGTTCAACATCTATTTTTATTGCCAATAAGATGTGTGGAGGAAGATCATGAAAAAGACCGTATGGAGCATGTGCGGCATGTGTACCGTCAGGTGCCCTATAAGGGTGGAGGTAGAAGACAACAAGATAAAGTGGCTTGAAGGCAACCCCCATATACTTGGTGGGGCGTTGTGCGCCAAGGGGTCGGCAGGTGTTGCATTGGTTCAGGACGACGAAAGGCCCCAGCAGCCGCTCATCAGGATAGGCGGGCGCGGCGCTGGCCGGTGGGAAAAGGTGAGTTGGTATACTGCGCTCGATTATATAGCTGAAAAGATAAATAATATAATAAACAAATACGGCGGCAGAAGTATCATGTTGAGCTGTCGAGGGGGGCCATTTGTGGACCTTCCCAAGGCGTTTATCCATGCCCTTGGTTCTCCGAATTTTACAAACCACGACAGCGCCTGCGGCAGAAATGTCCATCACGCCAGCCTTTCCGTCTACGGGCTTGGGCGCAAGGCCTTTGCCTATGACATAAAAAACGCAAGACACCTGATACTATTCGGGCGCAATCTCCTTGAGTCGTTGAGGGTCGCCGAGGTAAATCAAGTAATGGACATGCTTGATGCTGGCGGGCGTCTTACCTATGTGGACGTACGCCAGTCAGTGACAGGACTTAAGGCCACGCGTTTTTTCCAGGTAAGGCCTGGGACAGACTATGCCCTCGCGCTCGGCATGATCAACGGCGTCGTAAAGAAGGGTTTTTATGACAAGGAGTTTATCGAGCACTATGTAAAGGATTTTGATGAGCTTGTGGCGTTTATCGAGCCTTATACGCCGGAATGGGCGGCAAAGGAATGCGAGATAAAACTAAACAAGCTTATGGATTTTATAGACGAGCTCGGCGAAGACCGTCCGAAGGTCATATTTCATCCAGGGTGGATGCTCGCCAGATATCACGATTCCTTCTATGCAAGCCGGGCGTTGCACATCCTGAATGTCCTCATGGGCAACGTAGAGATAAAAGGTGGTCAGATATTCGCCAAGGGTCCGGGAGACTGTGGGGTGAAAGGCCTTAGAAGTCTCGATGCCCAGGTGCCGAAGCCCACTGAGAAGCGGGCTGACGGCGTGGGCTGGAAGTACAAGCACTTTGACAAGGGGCCGGGCCTATTCCATCTCTTTTATGACGCCATCGAGACAGGGGAGCCCTATCCTGTAAAGGCACTTATAGCCTATAGGCATGATCCCTTTACATGTTTCCCCGATCCTGCGGCGCAAAAGAGGGCGCTTGACAAGATGGATCTCCTGGTCTCGCTTGATACCCACTACAGCGAGTTTGGTTGGTACAGCGATGTGATCCTGCCTGAGTCGGCATATCTTGAGAGGGAGAGCATCATTGCGACACAGAAGGGGCCCAAACCCCGCTTTATAGTCAGACAAAAGGCCCTTGAGCCGCGTTTTGATACAAAGCCTGCCTGGTGGATATTCAAACAACTGGCGGATAGGGTCGGCATCGGCCGATATTTCCCATACAATACTATAGAGGAGCTCTGGAACTGGCAGCTTGAGCCCACTGGTTACAAGATCGAGGACTTTAACGAAAAGGGTTTCATCGAACTCTCTGACAAGCCTGTTATGTACGACAGGGAAAAGCTGGATGACAAGTTTAAGACGCCGTCCGGCAAGATAGAGATTGTAAGCGGTGTATTGACAGAGGTGGGGCTTCCCTCCCTCAAGCCATATAAGAGCCCCATAAAGCCGCCGAAGGGTATGTTCAGACTGGTCTTTGGCCGTTCAGCGGTCAACACCCACGGGCATACTATCAATAACCCCCTACTTTATGAGCTATTACCTACGAATAGTCTGTGGATCAACAAGCGTGCCGCGGATAAATTGGGCATAGCCAACGGAGATTGGGTGGATGTGATGGCTGATGGTGCCAGCGGCACCATTAAGGCCAATGTGACCGAGTTTATCCATCCCGAGGCCGTGTATCTAATTCATGG
>NZ_JBMFRG010000097.1:0-4340 GCF_049968175.1 Dissulfurimicrobium sp. | reverse complement strand
CTGGAGGCTTTGGCGGTGGGGGCGGGTTCGGCGGCGGACTGAGAGGCGGCGGACTTGGGGGGGGCGGATTTTCAGGCGGTGGGGGCGGGTTCGGCGGCGGAGGTGCCTCAGGTGACTGGTAAGACAGAAAAGTCATCCTACTTTCTCCGAGTAAACCGACTAGTAGGCAAGGCCATCCATGGATACGGTCTTCTCCATCAAGGGGATCGCATCATGGTCGCCCTGTCAGGTGGATCAGACAGTCTGCTTACCCTGTGGTTTCTAAGGAACTGGCTCAAAAAGGCTCCTATCTCCTATGAAATCCTGCCGGTACATCTGGATATGGGCTTTGGTGGCGGGACAGTCGAGACATTGTGGCGCTACCTCTCCGAGAATGGGCTTTCATACCATATCGAAGAGACAGGTTTCGGCATATATGCCCACAGTCCTGGAAACCGCGGCAAAAGCCCATGCTTCATCTGCTCCATGCTAAGACGCAAGCGTCTTTTTGAACTCGCTGCAAGATTCGGCTACAACAAGATTGCGCTAGGTCACAATCTGGATGACATGATAGAAACATTCTTCATCAACCTAAGCTTCATTGGCGAAATGAGCACGCATGTGCCGAGACAGGAGATGTTTGGAGGGCTGATCACTATCATCAGACCTCTGGCATTGGTCAATAAGGGGCAGATCGAACGCCTTTCACGCGAATTAGGACTGCCAATTACAAAAAATGCCTGCCCTTCCTCTGGAAGGACCAGACGGGAAGAGATTAAGGGACTGCTTGAAAACTTCTATCGATTGAACCGCCATGCAAGGGGCAACATCGCCAAGGCGCTTACCCGCATAAGGCCAGAATATCTTCCGCTCCTATCGCCCCTTCCCTGATGATAGCCGGGGGATTGACCGTCACGTCCACTATACTCGATGGCGGTCCACCTGGACTTGGACCGCCATCGAGTATATAATCAGGGGCCGGATCGATCAAATATTCGGCCACCTCTTGAGCGGTCCTTGCTGCAATAAGACCTGAACGATTGGCACTTGTAGCTGTTACAGGCCTTCCAACCTCATTGACCAAGGCCCTGGCCACATGGTGGCTGGAGATACGCAAACCTATCTTCCCTGTCTGTCCGCATAAAGGCCACGGCAGACCAGCCTTTGCAGGAAAAAGGATGGTGAGCGGTCCGGGCCAAAACCGCTCCATAAGCATTTTTGCCTGGTCTGGCACACAAGCGGCCAGTTCACTCAAAAAGGCAGGATCACCGATTATCACCAACAGTGGTTTGTCTTTTCTCCTGGCCTTGATCTCAAAGATCCGGGACAATGCGCCTTTGCAATCTATAACCGCACCAAGACCATAGCTGGTCTCAGTCGGATAGGCTACAACCCCGCCTGCGCGAAGGACCTTCGCAGCCTCTGATACGGCCCGATCCAGATCGGAGCCTGTCAAATCAGCCTCTTTCAATACGCCTCCCTGTTTAATCCTTTTATTTCATCTGCCTGCCTCTTTCGAAAAGCCTCTAGGGCCGCCCTTAATCCATGATCCTTAAGAGCAAGTATCTGAAGGGCCAAATACGCAGCGTTCTTGGCCCCTGCCTTACCTATGGACACGGTAGCCACAGGTATACCAGGCGGCATCTGGACCGTGGAAAGCAAGGAATCCAAGCCGTTAAGAGGCGAACCGTCCAAGGGAACGCCGATCACTGGAAGTACTGTGTGCGCTGCCATAGCCCCGGCCAGGTGCGCAGCCATACCAGCCCCAGCGATTATCACCTCGATACCCCTTTCAGCCGCACCTTTTGCGTATCCGGCTGCAAGTTCAGGGCTCCTGTGTGCAGAAAGGACCATCGTCTCACAAGAAACCCCGAATTCCTCTAATATCTCTGATGCCTTATGCATAACCTCCATGTCGCTCTTGCTCCCCATTACAACAGCCACCCTTGCAGATCTTGCCCGGGCCTTTAGGTGTCTGAAGGCCTTCTGCCCTATGTCACGGCGATAATGCATACCGTCCCAACTAATTTTGGCAACAGCCTCATAGACAGTCTCCACTGCCTTGGGTATGGTCTCACCCAAGGCAGTGACGCCCAAGACCCTGCCACCCGAAGTGACCAGACGGCCGTCCTTTACAGCTGTGCCGGCATGAAAAACCTTTACATCTCCCAAGGTTTCGGCCTCTTCTATCCCATCGATAACCTTACCTGTCTCATAACGGCCTGGATATCCCTTCGAAGCCATAACTACGGTTACCGCCGGCCTAGGATCCCACTCAGGCCTCATTTCATCAAGCCTGCCGTCTACAGCAGCCATAAGCAGCTCAAAGAGGTCGGTCTTCATGCGCATAAGTATGGGCTGGGCCTCAGGATCGCCGAAACGGCAATTGAACTCAAGGACCTTTGCATCACCATCCTTTATCATAAGCCCTGCATATAGTACGCCCATGAACAGCCTTCCTAGTGACTCCATCGCCTTAACGGTCGGAAGCATAATCCTGTCCATAATCCTATTGAAGAGCCGCTCATCTATGACGGGGGCCGGGGAATATGCCCCCATGCCGCCTGTATTAGGCCCTTGATCCCGATCAAATACGGCCTTGTGGTCCTGCGACGTGGCAAGGGGTATCACGGTCTTTCCGTCGGTTACGACCATAAACGAGGCCTCCTCACCATCAAGAAACTCCTCTACCAGCAGCCTGGCACCCGCCTCGCCAAAGGCCTTCTCTTCCAAGATAAGCGAAACCGCATCTTTGGCCTCATCGATAGTCTTCGCTATTACTACGCCTTTTCCAGCGGCCAGGCCATCGGCCTTGAGGACAACGGGGACTCCCATCTCCCTTTCTATAAACCGCACCGCCTCTCCCGGCTCGCTAAAGACCTTATAGGCGCCGGTAGGTATACCGAACCGCCTGAGCATGTCCTTTGCAAAGACCTTGCTTGCCTCTATCTCGGCTGCAAGCCTTGACGGACCGAATATGGAAAGCCCCTCAGCCTTGAACCTGTCCACGATCCCGCAGGCAAGCGGCGCCTCAGGACCTACCACCGTAAGGTCTATCCCTTCCCTTTTGGCAAAATCCAGCAGGCCGTCAATATCAGATGACTTTATGGGGACACATGTCGCATGCCGGCTGATACCCGCATTGCCTGGGGCGCAAAATACCTCCTGGACCCCTGGGCTCTGGACAAGTTTCCAGACAATGGCATGTTCTCTGCCCCCACTTCCGATCACCAGCACCTTATTATTCTTATTCCTGCTCATGAGACCTCCTTGATAAAATAAAAAAACTATCGACAAGGCATGGACATATCAACCTGGCCTTGTGGCTCATCGGTCCAGGAATCCTTTGTCACCACCACAATGACGTCATCACCCTGGAGCACAGTCTCGCCATGGGGTATTATGAGCCTGTGCCCCCTCCTTATGGAGACCACAAGGGCGTCCCCTGGCCAGGCTACCTCGCTGATCTTCTTTCCTGCACAAGAAGATCCAGGCCTCACGACAAACTCCCTGACGGTAGCGCCGCTTACTGCCCCGAGCCTTATCTGTTGCATATGATGCCGCCCCTCCGCCCTCAAGGTAAGAGCAACGTTATAGGCCCGAATGATGTCGTCCCGCTGCAAGAGGCCTATAATACGCCGGCGATTGCCCTTTTCGACCACCGGAAGCATACCTATATCCCTAATCCCCATCTTTCTAAGTGCCTCTGCCGAGGTCTCTTCGGGATAAGTTACCAACAGTTCCCTTGTACACGCCTCACCCACGTTCTTTTTGCCCTCGCCATACGCCCTGTCCAGATCCTGCATTGTAAAGATACCGACAAGCCAGCCGTCGGAATCGACCACAGGAAGACTATGAGTTCGCAAACGCATAAAGGTATTTGAAGCGGCTGCAAGTGAATCGCTTTCATGAAGCACTTCTATCTCGCGTTTCATGATCTGGGAGACGGTAAGCCCTTCCAACACCTCCACATCCCTGCCATGCTCTATGCGGATCCCCCGCCTTGCAAAGGCGTAAAAATAAATCGAATCCCGCTGCAGACGCCTTGATACAAAAAAACTCACGGCGACAGCAAGCATCAGCGGTGGCATCACAGTATAATCTTTGGTCATCTCAAAGATAAGTAGGATGGCGGTCAGGGGGGCATGTACCGCGCCTGCAAGAAGCGCTGCCATGCCTATCATCGCAAAGGAGGATGGATCTATGAATAGGGTCGGAAAGAGACTATCCGCTACCGAACCATATGCCGCCCCGAGTATTGCACCGATAAACAAGGCCGGTGCAAATAGTCCACCTTGAAAACCACTTGCTATGCTCATAGGTGTAACGATAAGCTTTGCGGCCAATATGGCAAACAGCAG
>NZ_JBMFRG010000096.1:0-4444 GCF_049968175.1 Dissulfurimicrobium sp. | reverse complement strand
CTGCTTATTGAATATGAAAAAACAAGACCGTTTACACAAAATTATTTACAGGCCCGCATTGCATTGATGCGCCTTTATCTTTTTGATTAAAAGACTATGCAAGAAATTGATTTAATCGGGCAACCCGCACCCCTGTCTCATCACATTCTATCTCGATCCAGCCGGGCACTTTTAGCATGCCTGGGTTCAATATAACTGTCTTGCCAATCCGATCCTCCCCCCTGGCTTCATGGATATGGCCTGTGAGACAGAGATCGGGTTGTTTTTCTTCTATAAACCTCCGAATAGCCTCGCTTCCTACATGAACCCCGCTTTTTATCCTATCAGCAGAGGTATTGAGGGGCGGCGTATGAGATACAAATATCTTCACAGGGAGCGAAGCTATCTCTTTATACCCCTTTATCGCCAACCTATAGAGCTCATTCTCTGAAAATTCCGTCGGCGTATTGAACGGCGTTACATTAGATCCACCTACGCCGAATATACCTATTCCACCGATTTTTATACCCTTGCCGTGCAGATTTATGCCTATCTCGTCGAGAAAGACGCCTACGGCTGGCTGGTCGAGGTTGCCAGGCAGGGCATATATGTTCTTATTGAGGCTGCGGACGGCGCTCAACACCGCTTCTGCGTCATCCCTTCCGCCGAAATTGGTTAAATCACCTGTAATGATGAGCAAATCGGCATCCCTCACGACAGGTATATCATCAGCTGCCTGA
The DNA here is from genome assembly GCF_049968175.1 of Dissulfurimicrobium sp. Classification (NCBI taxonomy): domain Bacteria; class Deltaproteobacteria; genus Dissulfurimicrobium; species Dissulfurimicrobium sp. The sequence continues at coordinate 3,725 of NZ_JBMFRG010000096.1, read as the reverse complement.
TAATCCATATGTATGTCGCCGAATGCTATTATTTTCATTGTATTGGCCTCCGGATATATTTTTTGTTGATATGAAATTCTAGGCTTTTAAAAAACTTGATAAATAAATACTAATTTAGATGAAATGCATATGCAATAATCGACATTACCCATTGACGTCCCAATCCATGCCTATTATTTAGTTTAATCTGTGCAAGCATCAAAATTATAGGTGAATGATGTTGCCATGGATATTAAACGATTATTTCGCACCAAGAAGGTGACAAACGGTCTCTTTTGTGAGACTGAATTAAAGCGCTGTCTCAATGCCCTAGATCTGACACTGTTCGGCATAGGGGCGATTATAGGGGCCGGCATATTTGTCCTGACCGGTATTGCAGCAGCCACAAAGGCCGGGCCGGCCATTGTATTCTCCTTTGTGTTGGCCGGCCTTGCATGCGCCTTCTCAGCGCTAGCCTATGCCGAACTCGCTTCCGCTGTTGGAGGTTGCGGGAGCGCTTACGGCTATGCCTACGCCGGACTCGGTGAAATTATAGCATGGGTCATAGGCTGGGATCTGATACTTGAATACGGCGTCGCCACCCCTGCCGTAGCTATCGGATGGTCAGGTTATTTCAACAACGCATTGACGGCGGCCAATATCCATCTGCCGCAATGCATACTTTCATCATTTGCCGAAAACGCCCACGGCTTTATCAATCTTCCGGCGGCGGCGGTGATCCTCCTACTGATGCTCCTGCTGATCATAGGCGTAAAGGCTGGCGCACATTTCAATGCAGCCATGGTGGCTGTAAAGCTCTTTGCTATTGCAGTATTTATAATCATAGCAGCCGGCAACATAAATCCAGCCAACTGGAACCCATTCATGCCGTTTGGGTGGAAAGGCGTGGTGGGAGGCGCCTCACTCATCTTTTTTGCATATATAGGCTTTGATGCCGTATCAACAGCAGCCGAAGAGGCCCTAAGGCCTCAACGCGATGTACCTATAGGCATCCTGGCCTCGCTCGGAATATGCACGCTTATATACATGCTCGTCTCCGGTCTGCTGACTGGCATCGTCCCGTATCAAACGCTTAACGTCCCATCCCCTGTTGCAGAGGCCCTACTTAGGATAGGATATCGTTGGTCATCGGCCTTGATAGCTGCAGGGGCCATTGCAGGACTTACAACCGTCATGCTCGTCCTGTATTACGGCCTGACGCGGATATTCCTGGCCATGGCCAGAGATGGACTTTTACCAGCTTTTTTTTCAGACGTCTATCCGCACACCAAAACGCCCGTCAAAATAATCTTGACAAGCGGTATATTAATGGCATTGGTAGCCGGCTTCACGCCGATCTCTCACGTAGCTGAACTTGTCAACATTGGCACGCTTGCAGCATTCACCATAGTCTGTCTCGGCGTTATCATCATGAAACATACACATCCTGAGCTTAAAAGGCCTTTTAGGACACCTCTAAACCCATTAATACCGGCTCTAGGGGCAGCCTTTTGCATATATCTCATGTCCGGTCTGCCGCTCATCACTTGGTTACGGTTTTTTATCTGGCTGGCCATAGGCCTGGTAATCTATTTTACATATTCACAAAAACATAGCCTTCTTGAATCAAATATCGATTGGCGGTAGATATCTGACTAATGATCATCTTCATCACAGGGACAGATACAGATATAGGAAAGACCTTCGCCGCCAGCCTCCTTGCCAGGTCCTTTCTTGACCGCGGTCTTGCAGTCAAGGTTCAAAAGTGGGTAAGTACCGGCAGGCGCGCCTATTCAGATGACCTGGCATTTATCTATAGTTTCATAGGAGAAAAAGACCTGCCAAAGGCAGGCTCCTTTGAATCTCCTTATTGTCTTTCTTTCCCGGCCTCGCCCCACCTTGCTGCTGAAACGGAAGGTGTATCCATAGAAAAAAAGCATTTGATCAAGACCTCTCGCTCTCTTGCCGCACAATGTGACATCCTTATTATTGAAGGGGCCGGAGGCGCTCTTGTACCTCTGTCCCGAGATCTCTTGACCATAGATCTGGTTGGCGAGCTTAAACTGCCAGTCGTCCTGGTGGCAAGGAGCGGACTCGGTACGATAAATCATACTTTACTTACAATCGAGGCGATGGAGAGGCGGGGCATTAATATATTGTGCGTGCTTCTTAATAATCAGAACGATGTCCCTGATCCGTTAATCGTCAATGATAACTTAAAGACAATCGGGGAATTCGGTGACCTCCCGGTATTCGGGCCGATCCAGCGCGTAAAAGAACCCAGAGAGGCCCTTTACACTATAGAACCTATGGTACAGTATCTACTCGACTGTTTAAGAGAGACGAATTAGGGCCTAAATGGACATAGTTGAAAAAGACAAAAGGTTTCTCTGGCACCCCTATACACAGATGAAAGACCTTGAAAAGGTGCCCTTGCTCTTTGTGGATCATGCAGACGGCGTATTTTTATATGACAGGGATGGAACAGCGTATTACGACTGCATCTCTTCATGGTGGTGCATCGTCCACGGCCACAATCACCCTTATATTAATGCGGCTATAAAGGCCCAGCTCGGACGCCTCGAACAGGTTCATTTTGCAGGAACCACGCATGAAGGCGCCATCAAACTGGCTGAGCGCCTCGTCGGGATCACCCCGCCCAATCTTACCAGGGTCTTTTATTCCGATAACGGTTCAACAGCGTGCGAGGTTGCATTAAAAATGTCATTCCAGTATTGGAAACAGGCAGGACATCCTGAAAGAGAACGATTTGTCGCCCTTGACCGTGGATATCATGGAGATACCATCGGCACAATGAGCGTAGGCGGCACCGGCGGCTTCCACTCCATATTTTCACCCCTGTTTTTCAAGACCCATCGGCTGCCTTCGCCATATTGTTACCGCTGCGTCTACGAAAAGCCATGCGCCGATGACTGCACGCTCGAGTGTCTTTCTCCACTTGAGACCTTACTAGACGAGGGCGGCATAGCAGCCATCATCCTCGAGCCGCTCCTTCAGGCGGCTGGCGGCATGATAGTTTATCCTGTAAAATATCTCAAAAAATTGGCAAATCTTGCCAAGGCCTACGGGGCACACCTTATCCTTGACGAGGTGGCTACAGGCTTCGGGCGTACAGGCAGGATGTTCGCCCTTGAACACGCCGGGATCGAGCCGGATTTTCTCTGCCTCTCAAAAGGTATTACAGGGGGATATCTCCCGATGGCCGCAACCCTTACGACAGAAGAGGTCTTCCAGGTCTTTTATGACGATTACGAAAAGGGCAAGACCTTCTTCCATGGCCATACATTTACGGCAAATCCTCTGGCTGTGGCTGCCGCGCTCGCATCACTCGACGTATTTGAACAAGAGATGGTACTTGAGAAGACCGCGGACAAGATCGCATTTCTGCAGAGAGAAAAGGAACGAGCAAGGGACATACCGATCGTGGGGGATATAAGGGGAATTGGCATGGTTGCCGCCTTCGAGCTGGTGGAGGATAAGGCCACGAAAAGGCCTTTTGATCCGAAGATGCGGATGGGGTGGCTCGCATACATGAAGGGGCTCAAAAAAGGCCTGATAATCCGGCCGTTGGGTGATATTATCTATCTATTCCTCCCCCTTTCCGTAACTATTGGCGAGATCAGAGACATACTCGACCGACTCTTTTCAGTCTTGTCTTCACTTGAGGCCAAGACATGAATCCCTGGAACGCTATATCGAAAGAATTATCGCTGCTCTCAGGTCTT
>NZ_JBMFRG010000095.1:0-4780 GCF_049968175.1 Dissulfurimicrobium sp. | reverse complement strand
GCTGGGCAACCATTCTAGGTGCAGGAAACGCCGGCTGGACTGTCGCAGGCACCGGGCGGTTTGATAATGATCTCAATTTTGACATCCTATGGCGTAATAGTTCTACAGGCATGGTTACGCTGTGGTTCATGAATGGGACAGGCATGAAGTCATGGGGAGTGGTAGCTCAATAGACCTTCAACGATCTGGGTGGTCTCTTTCATCTAAGACAGGAAAGTCGTGCCTATCGTTAGTCAGATTAACGGGAGACTATTATGACGCTTTCCATAGTGATACCAGTTTTTCGTTCAGGTCGAATCCTTTTCGATCTGTACGATAGGATTGCAGCGACTATTTCTCAGATTGGAATCAAGGATTATGAAATCCTCTTCGTTGAAGATGGCGGCGGGGATGATTCATGGGAGATTATTCAGCGTATCACAGAGAAAGACAGGCGAGTGCGCGGTATTCGTCTGTCTCGCAACTACGGCCAGCATAACGCCTTGTTGTGCGGCATTCGCGCAGCTCGGTATGACGTGATCGTGACTATGGACGATGATTTGCAGAATCCTCCGGAAGAGATCCCCAAGCTTCTGGCCAAATTATCCGAGGGTCATGATGTAGTTTACGGCGCACCGGAGCGGGAACAGCATGGTTTTTTGCGCGACTGGGCATCCCGTATTACAAAATATGCCCTGCAGGGTGCCATGGGTGTGGAGACCGCAAGGAAGGTCAGCGCCTTCCGCGCCTTTCGGACAGACATTCGCAAGGCCTTTGAAGGCTATCGCAGCCCCCTCGTCTCTATAGATGTCCTGTTGACATGGGGAACCACAAGTTTTGCTTCTGTTGCGGTCAAACATCATCCACGTCAATCCGGCGTATCCGGCTATACACTTCGAAAGCTTATAATCCATGCCGTGAATATGATAACAGGCTTTTCGACATTGCCGCTTCAAGTGGCAAGCATAATCGGATTCATATTTGCCATATTTGGCTTTTCACTGCTTGGCTATGTCGTTGTTCGTTATCTTGCAAGCGGTGGCAGCGTGCCAGGTTTTACCTTTCTTGCATCCATTATCGCCATATTTTCCGGCGTTCAGCTCTTTGCGTTAGGGATTATCGGGGAATACCTGGCGCGCATGTACCTGCGCACCATGGATCGTCCGCCTTATGTAATTCACTTGCAAACCGACGGGACTAAATATCTTAAAGGGGGAGAAGATGGAAACCCTGATTAAAGCGCCTTGGGAGACAAGATGTCTTGGACGGGAAGGCTTCATGCTCAATGGAGCCTTCCTGCCTGTATTTGATATGCAGACATTGTCTAAAGAGATAGCCAGGGCGCGTGACGAACATGGCAACATATTTATATCAGTCAGGGTGCCAAAGCAGTATCATGCCCTTATTCCTGCTATTCAGAGGGAAGGATTTTATTTCGTTGAACAGACCCTGGATCCATATCTTGCACTTCAAAAATCCGATGTATTAAAACGGTTCAATGCCGATCCCATGTCTTTTATTCCATCCCGCCATCGTGATAAAAATCTTAGAGTGATAGCGATGGATAAAAATGACGCTGTTCTACAATCTCAAGTAATGGAGTGCGCCCGCGGATCATTTTCAGATGACAGGTTTCACATGGACCCAAATTGTCCCAGGGAATTGGCAGACCTGCGGTTTTTTAACTGGGCGAGAGACCTCATCTCTGATCCAGGTGTTATGATTTATATCGCCATGATTGGTGAAGATGTGGTCGGCTTTCTGGCACAAAAACAAGATCAGCTAATCCTTGCTGGATTCAAGCAGCAATTTGCTCGCAGCGGATTGGGGGATTTTCTATGGTTGAGTACTTTATCTAATATGATGGCTCATGGTTTTGACTGTGTTAATACCCGTATATCAACCAACAACACCGCTGTGCTTAATCTTTATGCCCGTTTGGGCTTTAAGTTTAAAAACCCTGCCTCCATGTTTCATTATTGGGGCTGATCCATGGTTGGTAGGCAGATTTTACGTTACATTTTGGTTGGATCGCTATCCAATATTCTGCTCTATCTTCTCTATATCGCCCTGACCACCCTTGGTGTTGGTCCTAAAATGGCGATGACAGGACTTTTTGCGCTGGGAGTATTGCAGACCTTTATTCTTAATAAAAGATGGACTTTTGCCCACGCTGGTGACACCCAGCGCAGCCTGTTCCGTTACCTGATAGCATACGGGGGTTGTTATCTGCTCAATCTATCGATTTTAATCCTCTTTGTGGATCACATGGGTATGCCTCACCAGATCGTCCAGGGGGTGGCCATTGTGTTTTTTGCGGCCCTGCTGTTTTTGCTCCAGAAATACTGGATATTTACGAATGCCGATAAGTCAGGGCAATTGGCAAAGGGAGTGGCGTGAAACGCTGCCCGGCCTGCGCTGAACCATTTGATTCTGCCGGTTGGCAATGTCCGGCCTGTGGCTGCGAGCCACAAAATATTGACGGGTTTTCAGCCCTGGCTCCAGAATTGGCCCATAATGGCGATGGGTTCCTGCCTGAGTATTTCGAGGAACTTGCCAGACTTGAGGCCGGGAATTTCTGGTTTCAAACACGCAATAAACTTATTATTCATGCCCTGCAAAAATATTTTCCTGACTTTAAGTCTTTTTTTGAAATAGGATGCGGTACCGCATTTGTGCTTTCTGCAATAGGCGCCGCCTTCCCAAACGCCGCACTTACAGGCAGCGAAATCTTCATTGCCGGTCTTGTCTATGCCGCACGTCGGTTGCCACATGCCGAATTTTTTCAGATGGATGCACGCCGCATACCTTATGAGTCGCATTTTGATGTCATCGGCGCCTTTGATATGCTGGAACATATCAAAGAGGACCAAACTGTATTGATAGAGATATATCGAGCGTTAAGGCCGGGTGGTGGCGTCATTTTAACCGTGCCCCAGCATCCCTGGTTGTGGAGCCGTCAGGATGAAATGGCCTGTCACATGCGTCGTTACACGAGAAGTGAGTTGATCCAGAAGGTAGCAAAGGCGGGTTTTGAGGTCGTTTATATCACCTCTTTTGTCTCCTTGCTGTTACCGTTTATGTGGATATCCAGGAGGCTCAGGCAAAGGAACTGTAAAATAAAATTGTTTGACCCTCTTGCCGAGCTAAAAATAAACCCTTTTGTAAATTGGATACTTGGGATCGTGATGAAACTGGAACGAATTATGATAAGGCTTGGCGTGAGGTTTCCTTTTGGGGGATCTCTTCTGCTTGTTGCCAGAAAGGCATGAGGTATGGCAATGATTCCGTTCAATAGACCCTACATGACCGGCAAGGAATTATGGTATATCTCCCAGGCGCATAATAGAGGCTGGTTAGCAGGCGATGGCTATTTCACCAAGCGATGTCACGCCTGGCTGGAGGAGAAGACCGGGGCTAAAAAGGCGCTTCTTACGCACTCCTGCACCGCCGCCCTGGAAATGGCGGCAATCCTGGCTGACATTCAGCCGGGCGATGAAGTCATTATGCCGTCTTACACCTTTGTCTCTACGGCCAATGCCTTTGTGTTGCGCGGCGGGGTCCCTGTATTTGTCGATATCCGCCCTGATACGCTGAATTTGGATGAGAGCAAGATCGAGGCAGCTATTACCAGCAGAACCCGCGCAATCGTGCCGGTTCATTATGCCGGAGTTGGATGCGAGATGGACGTTATCATGTCGATTGCCAAAAAATACAATTTGATTGTAATCGAGGATGCGGCGCAAGGGGTCATGGCTGCATATAAAGGAAGACCATTGGGAAGCATCGGGCACATGGGCGCACTATCTTTCCATGAAACCAAGAACATCATCTCTGGTGAAGGTGGGGCCTTGTTGGTTAATGACGAAAGATTTATTGAGAGGGCCGAAGTGATTCGTGAAAAAGGGACGAATCGCAGTAAGTTTTTTCGCGGGGAGGTGGACAAATACACATGGGTGGATATCGGCTCATCCTATTTACCAAGTGAACTTATTGCGGCCTTTCTGTGGGCGCAGATGGAAGAGGCGGAATCCATAACAGCAAGGCGCCTCGCCATCTGGCAGACTTATCACGAGGCATTTAAAGCACTGGAAGAAATGGGTCATATAAGAAGACCTTTCATCCCATTGCATTGTAAACACAATGCACACATGTATTATCTTTTAATGCCAGACATAGAGACCCGCACAGCTTTCATCAATTATATGAAACAGCATGAAATCCATTGCGTTTTTCACTATGTGCCGCTTCACACGGCCCCTGCCGGCTGTCGCTTTGGCCGCTTTCACGGGTCTATGGAAAATACTCTAAAGGCTGCTGATTGTCTTGTCAGATTACCTCTATGGGTAGGATTGGAAGAGCAGCAGGGATATGTTATCGAAAGGGTTTTGGATTTTTTCAAAAAAAATTGAAATGATACAAGGAAGAACAACTATGTCAGTAAGCAGGAAAGGAAATGCCGTTATCCTAGCTAAAGATATCAAATCCAGATGGGTTCAACTCTTTGTTGGTTCTTGTGTGATATTGATCCTTGGAGATGCCCTGTTTTTTCACTTCATTACATGGAAATTATTTTTTCATTCAGATTCCGCAGTCAAAAATATCCTCGCCGAAGAAATTTATTCCAGTAAATCGCTATTTCCAAATGGGTGGATATATGTAAATGGTGATTTGTGGTTTTTAATGCCCCAGTTGTTGATCGTTCCTCTGCTTCCTTTCTTCAAAAACAGTTTTACACTCCATGCTGTAGCAGCCTCGGTAGAAATGGGGTTATGCCTTGGTATGGCCTGGTTGATACTGA
>NZ_JBMFRG010000094.1:0-4805 GCF_049968175.1 Dissulfurimicrobium sp. | reverse complement strand
AGACGCGATGAGGCCACAGGACTGATAGAAAACATCGTGGAAGTGACGGCAGCCATCGACTTTTCTCCTCATACAGAGGCGCAGGTCAGGATACCGCCTGAGAAAGCGCCAGCGAAAAAAATATTACATGGGGTGGCGATACATGGCGGATACGGACCTAACCACCCCTCACCACTCCTCGTCATCCATGATGCCTTAGCCGGTCTGGGTCTCGGACATAAGTTGCAGCAAGAAATTGCAGCACAATTTTTGCATGAAGTTTCAAGCGACAAAGATATCACACATGAGCTTGTCCACGATTGGCTTAAAAACATGGCGTCACGCAGGATAAAAATCGCAGATGCTGCCAAAGCCTCGACCTCAAGGCCGCGCATAGCGATGATAGGCCCGACCGGTACAGGAAAGACGACTACTATAGCCAAATTGGCCGCGCTGCTCAAATTCCAGAAAAATATGCACGGCGTCCTTGTCTCAGTCGACGCCTACAGGCTCGGTACAGCTGAACAGCTGGCAAGATATGCAAGGCTCATGGATATACCCTTCGAGGCGCTAAGAGACCCGAAGGGGCTAAGCGGCGTGCTCGAACGCTACAAACATATGGATTTCATGCTTATCGACACCACTGGCAGGGGTCCAAGTGATCCTAGACACAGGGAGGAGCTATCGGCCATATTCAATGCAGATCCATCAATCAAGGGATATCCAGTTTTATGCGCCACATCAAAGGCCGATGACCTCGCCTCGCAGATGGCGCTCTATTCCACATTCCCAATCGCAGGCTGGGTAATAACAAAGATAGACGAAACATCCTCTTATGGCCCGCTATGCGCCGTGGTCATACGAGAACAACTGCCGATTTCCTATATCACCAACGGCCAAAAGGTGCCAGAGGACATAATAGAGGCTACAAAAGAGATACTCTTAGACCTGTTGTTCGCTAACGAAAGAAAAGATCCGGGCGTCGAGATGGAAACCGGTACAGCGTGGGCCAGGTCTTTAACTAACAAACAATGGGCTTTGTTTGCCTAAAAAAGACAAGAGAAATATGAAAAGACCACTGGCAGAAAGAGATATAACGACCGCAAAGCACCCTCCCCGCGTCATTTCATTCAGCAGTGGCAAGGGCGGCGTGGGCAAGACCAATATAGTCGTGAATCTGGCGATCGCCATGGCGGATCTGGGCCAAAGGGTAATGGTCCTTGACGCCGACCTTGGTCTTGCCAATATAGATGTAATTCTAGGCCTTACGCCAAAATATACTATAGACAATGTCTTTTCCGGATATGTCACGCTCAAGGACGTGCTTATCGAAGGGCCAAGCGGCATCCTTATATTGCCTGCCGGATCAGGCGTAACCGAACTCTTGAATCTCGGCGAGGGCGAAAAACTATTCCTCCTTGATGAAATCGAAGGGCTGGGAAACGATATCGATATCATGCTGATCGACAATGCGGCTGGTATTTCTGAAAATGTAATGTATTTTAATCTTGCGGCCCAGCAAAGGGTGGTTGTGGCTACGCCAGAACCTACATCAATAACAGATGCCTATGCACTTATAAAGGTCATGGTCAATAAATACAAGGTGAATACGTTTTCTCTATTGATAAACATGGCCAGAGACGAGAGCGACGCACTCAAGGTCTTCCGCCAGCTGACATTGGTGACCGACCGCTTTCTGTGACGCCGGCCATTGACTATCTGGGCTTCATTCCTAGAGACGAAACCGTGTCAAATGCGATTTGCCTTCAAAAAGCAGCGCTTAACGCATATCCAGACTCCATTGCAAGCAAGGCCTTTATGAAACTGGCCGAAAATCTACTGATATCCAGGCGCGAGGGGTGGAGTGACGGGAATATCAAGTTTTTCTGGAGACATCTCTTGCGGGTATAAGACGGCCTCGACCATGGAAAACGGGGTATTGAAGGACTATACAGACATATTTTTCAACGCCGAGGAGACGCTGACAAGGGAAAAACGCCAGGAGCTCATCATCAGATACACACCGCTTATAAGATATGTAGTTGAAAAGATGTCAGCGCGCCTGCCTGGGCATGTCTCATGCGACGATCTCATGAGCGCCGGCGTGATCGGCCTTATGGACGCCGTCGAAAAATTCGACCCATCCAAAAACATACAATTCAAGACATATGCGGAATTCCGCATTAGAGGGGCCATCCTCGACGAATTGAGAAACCTCGACTGGATACCCAGGTCCATCAGGAGAAAGAGCTCAGAGCTTGAGCAGACCTACAAACGCCTCGAAAAGGAATTGGGTCGCCCTGCTGAAGACGAAGAGGCGGCGAACGCCCTCGGTCTTGACATGGAAGAGTTCTACAAGCTCCTGGAGGAAACCAGGTGTGTAACATTCATGGACATCGACGCCATAAGGCGGAGGCTGCCTGACGGCAACGACGAGGATATCTTCGATCTCATAGCAGGTGACGGCTCGGCCGATCCATTCGAGCAGCTCAAATTGACGGATATCAAACGTCTTGTAGTCGATGCCATAGAGTCTCTGCCCATAAAAGAAAGACTGGTGCTCTCGCTCTATTATTATGAAGAGCTCACCATGAAGGAGATAGGAGAGATAATGGGCTACACGGAATCCAGGATATCGCAGCTACACACAAAGGCTATCTTGCGGATAAAGGCGCATATCAGCGACAACGCCGGCCATGCCCTGTACGACATAGCGTAAACATTGTCATAATGTCACAAGTATGGTTTAAAAAAAGAAATTTCAAGTTAGAATAATCAAAAAAATTTAAGATAGAGGTAAGCAACATGCCGATTGACTATAACATGAGGGTAATGATCGTCGATGACTTCGCCACAATGCGCCGGATAGTCAAAAACATACTGATTCAGATCGGTTTCAAAAACTTTATCGAGGCCGACGATGGATCGACAGCCTGGGACATCCTGCAAAAAGAAAAGGTAGACCTGGTCATATCGGATTGGAACATGCCCAAAATGCCCGGAATAGACCTCCTCAAGAAGATTAGGGCCGACGAGAGGTTTGCAGACCTGCCCTTTATAATGGTCACTGCAGAGGCCCAAAAAGAAAATATAATAGAGGCCGTAAAGGCTAGGGTAAGCAACTATATAGTAAAACCGTTCACACCCGAGACGCTCAGCGAAAAAATAGAAAAAATTTTTCAATAAGAAAGTATTATGGACGAAGAAAAAAGAGAGACTCACATATCTCAACCGCCGGACGAAAAAGAAATACCTCCTGACAACCAGCTGGAAGGATCAAATGTTGATGATGAGCTTTGGGATCCCGGAAGCGGAGCTGAAAATATCCCGCTCTTTGAGGAATTCGCCTCTGAACTAATCGAACAAGACGAGAAAAAGACCGAACAGATCATTGAACCTGAGGCGGACGGCAAAACCTTACTTGAAGAACCGACTGAGGAGGTCATTGAACCCGGGCTCGAAGCCAAGGGCTTTGTACATAGCATTGAAGGGCCTGCAACAATCGGACCGGACAAAAAAGATGGCGAGACCACAGATGAAGGAATAAAAAAGATCGATATTGGGACGCAGAATAAGTGGCTATTATGGGGCATGGCTGCATTTTCGTCGGTTCTGATAGCCATCGGCACAGCGACAATATGGAAAATGACAGGTGGTAACGCCGAGGCTCCGTTTATCGCACACCCGACCTCACAGAGTAAAGGAACGACAACGGCGGCGTTGGGTGGCGAAAATACAAAAAGGAGCGCAGTGTCACACGAAAATGTTGAAGGCGGCCCAGCCGGACAGGCAGGGAGACCGCTATCCCCAATGAAACCTCTAACCGTAACCCTTGCCTCGTTCCTGATCCCGGCCCAACAAAACGGACAAATGGTATTTTTCAATCTACAGGCCGAACTATCAGTCAAAGACAAAAAGACAATGGACGAGCTTATGCAGAAAGAGGTCTGGATAAGGGACATCATATACAGAGAGCTCAAAGGGATAGACATAACCAACGGCTTTCGTGGAGACATCCTGGATCCATACCAAAAGACGATCGTTGAGCGCATAAATACTGAATTAGCCCCGCTAAAGGTCGAAGACGTAAAGCTATCCGGTTCACCTGTCAGTTAAATGATGATAATTTTAGATTACAAAGGCATGCTTGCCATTGGTCAGATACTCCTTGATCTAGCGCTCCTTTGCATAATCTTTTTCATGTACCGCAAGCTTAAAATGCTGGATGTGCAAAAGGTGGAGCGGATCATCAACATATTGAAAAAAGGTGAAGAATTATCAAGGGGCATCGAAGATGCACTCAAGAAAAACGAAGCGCTATCAAATTCGCTTGCCTGCGTCCTTAATAGTAAAGAAACCCCTAAAGATTCAAGGAATACGCCTACAAGTGGCAAACCGATCGATAAAAACGGCCTGCATAATCAGGTGATAGCCCTTTGGAAGATCGGTAAAGGACTACCCGAGATCGCGGATATCACCGGCCTTGCCCCAGGAGAAGTTGAGATCATAATATCCCTTGCCAAGGCCAAAAAACTAGCGATAAAAAACTAGCGATAAATTATACGGCCTCATTAAGCCTTACCACAGGACATGTCATAGTATGCCTTATGGCGTCAAGCGTTTGCAATTTGTGCATAACTACATATGACAAGGCATCATGATTCTCGGTCTCAAGCTCAGCGATGATGTCATAAGGTCCCATGATTACATCCAGACGTATAACCTCAGGCATCTCTGAGAGTCGCTTCGCAACCTCAGCAGTCTTTCCTATCTGCGTATTTATTAAGATATAGGCCTTTAGTGACATAACATCCCTCCCCTTTTTT
>NZ_JBMFRG010000093.1:0-5285 GCF_049968175.1 Dissulfurimicrobium sp. | reverse complement strand
AATCTGCAACTGCTTAATCTCACCGCCGAATACCGAGATACCAGCTACCCCTTTTACGGAAAGCAGTTGCGGCTTGACGATCCAGTCAGCAAGGGTGCGCAATTTCATCAGGGAACACGTGTTCGAGGTCAGACCGACGCTCAACACTACACTGGTAGAGGAAGCCAGCGGCAGCAAAATAGGTGCCTTCACACCCCGAGGAAGCGCGCTGACGGCACCGCCAATCTGCTCTGCTACAAGCTGTCTAGCTCGATAGATATCGGTGCCTGACACGAAGATCAAGGTTATCATAGAAAGCCCTTGAAATGATTTCGAGCGCATGATCTTAATCCCTGCTATGCCGGCCAACCGGCTCTCCAGCGGCTGGGTGACCAGTACTTCTACCTGTTCGGGTGACAAGCTCGGTGCCTCGGTCTGAACCTGTACCTGAGGAGGTGCGAATTCCGGGAACACATCCAGCCGCGCATGACTGAGAGCGAACAAGCCGTATCTGGCCAGCAGCATGGCCAGGGAGATGACGACGCCGCGGAAACGGATAGCAAAGCAAACGATACCTCTAATCATCGTCATCACCGCCGCCCGGATTGCCTGGTTGCGGCTTCGGCTGGAACTCTTCAGAGAACAGCAGGGCTGCGCCCTTTACCACAACACGTTCGCCACCATGCCATCCGTTAGCAACAAACCAGCCGTTGGGTACGGGTGTGTCGACGACAATCTCGCGCCGGACGAAATGCGTATCATCGTTCTGCACATAGACCCATGCCCTTCCCTGCCACCAGACAACTGCAGAATCGGGTACGATGACCCCCTGCCTTTTAGGACCTATCGGCAGCCAGGCGGTTATATTCATTCCCGGAAATAGGCCCGCTCTTGCGGGGATGATGTAGAAAAACCCAGCCCTTTGCGTAAGCGGATTTGCATGCGGGGCCGATGAAACAAGGCTGGCTGGCAAAAGATTGCCGTCAGAGGCTTGGATTAGCGCGGTCCCTGGTGCATGTTCAAGATGTTTATCAAAGGACGTGATCTGAACGAGGAGATCTTGTTGTTGCAACAAATGATTGAAAGATGGGGAATCCTCAACTATCCATTTAGCTATCACGGGTCCCCATTGCTGGGCTATGATTGTTTCTATAATATGCAAAGTGCCATTTGCAGCCTCCACATCGGCCTTGTTTGAGAGCCATGCCGTCTCAGCGGATTCGAGGGCCTTGTCAGAGATATTCCCGTTTTTATGGAGGGCCCTTAACCGTTCATATTCCCTGTAAGAGGCATTGAAGTGTGCTTCTGTCTTTTTCATCATAGCCTTTTGAGCTACATAAGAATTATAGAGATTGGCAAGTCCTGAGACCTCTATAACCCTTCCATATGCCTTAAGTTCTTCATGACGCGAATCCACTTTTAATGGCGCAACGACTATCCCGCTTTTTATTCGGGAGGCCGCGTCAACGGCAACAGTGACCTTTCCGTTCTCAATCGATATACAGGAAGGGGCATTGACAGGTCGCTCATGCTGCCGTCTCTTTGCCAGAGGCTTGTCTGCCGTTGGATATATCCAGATCAAAAAGGCACTAATCCCCATCAGGACAACAATGACAAACGATAATAATTTTCTGTTTGGGTTCATCTTTTCTTAAACCTGCTCTTACCGAAATCCGTTTGAGAGAAATTGAAAGATGTCTTATCGGCTTGGAGGGGGTGTTCGAGTGCATCCTCCAGCATACCAAGGGATTGCTGGACGTTTACCAAGGCATTTAATCGTAAGAGCGTCGTGGAATAACATTCTAATTGGATACTTAAAATGGAAAGCTTGTCCGTTTCGCCTGCCTCAAACATCATCTGAATGGATTGAAGTTGTTCTTTTTTGGCCGATAACATGGAATCAGCCGTCTCCAACTCTCGGAGGGCAGATTTATATCCTGCAAACGCCCGGTCGATCTCTCCTATAATCTTGGCCTGGAGGGCAATAAACTTGGCTGACATCTCTTTATATCTGGCCTTCGCCTCTGCAATCGGTCCTTTGTTGCTGTTTAAAATCGGCAGGGTTATGGAAAGCCCAATTGCCCACTTGTTATCTCCCTGGTCAAAAGTATAGCCTGGGCCGAGGTGGATATCGGGGTACTGTTTAGCAATTTCAAGCTGCAGAGCCGACTCGCTGGCGGCGTATTCAGAAAGTGCGCCCAGGATATCGGGCCGACTGAGCAAGGCCTGACGACGGATGGTCTGCAAATGGATGTCGCGGGCAGAAGGGAACTCTTTCATAAAGCCGAAAGATATATGGACATTATTTAGGGCGGATACAGGTAAACCTATGGCATCGGCAAGCTGCACGCGTGCCTCAGCGGCCTGCCTTTGCGCTTCACTTAGGGATAGACTGACCTTGGTAAGAAAGATTCGTGCCTGTGTCACATCAGTCAGGGATATCTCTCCAAGGGACAGTCGCTGTTCAAGCAGCCTGACGATATCCCTCTGGACAGCAAATTGTCTTTGTAAGACAATTTCAGCCCGCTCTGTTTTATAAAAATTGAGAAGCGCCCTTCGCAGACAGCTCCTGACCTGCCACGCCGTTGTTGCAATATTCATACGCGCGGCTTCTTATAGGTCTTTTGCCATAGCTATGCGATAATTGCGTCTGCCCGCTGTTTCTATTGGTAGATCAAGATTAAATCCGAGGGTCCATGGAGATAACCCTCCGGCAGTCTTGGTATTATATTCCGGTGTGAATCCGGCTACCGGATTCGGTCTTGCGCCGGCACTGATCACCCTTGCCCTGGCGGTCTCCCATCTGGCACTGGCCACATTCATTTCTGGGTGGTAGTAGAGGGCGGCAAGGGTAAGTGTTTCGATATTCCATGAGGTAGGCGGCCATGGCGTTATCTTGCGCCCAAGGTCCTTTTCCATAAATTCCCTTAGACCTTGGTTGTCCAGTGTGCGGGACTCAAAGGCAAGGAGTGTCTGCGATGGGGAGATGGACCTTGGATGAAATGCCGCACACCCGGACACAGTAACAGCTATCGCGACAAAAATAATGGCAACGCCAGATATCCTCAATCCATCTCTTTCGCTCATCAAAAATACCCTTTAATATAACACTATTAAAAAAGAATTACCTGGAAATTAAAACAAGATAATGCCGCCTTGCAAACAGAGACCGCATATGATGGGACAGTTCATAATGATGGGCATCCATGGCCTTGAGCTCGATCCCTCAGTCCGTAATCTTATCATGGAAACCGGCATTGGAAACTTCATCCTATTTAAAAGAAACATAAAGGACCAGGTCCAGGTAAAAGGGCTCTGCGACAGTCTTGTGAAGACCTGTCTCGAGGCAGGACTCCCTCAACCGATAATAGCCGTCGATCAGGAAGGAGGGCCTATCCAGAGGCTTGGACCGCCGAATTGGCCGGTTGTGCCGTCGAACAGCAGCGTAGCCTGGTCAGACAACCCAACTGATGGGGTTATACGTCAGGCGAAACTTGTAGCCATAACGCTTAAAGACGCTGGAATCGGCATAAATCTCGCTCCTGTCCTTGACCTTGCGCAGCCAGGCACAAAAGGCGTCCTCGCAGAAAGGTCCTACGGCCCGGATCCGGAAGAGACAGGAAGGCTCGGCGTATTGTATATCAACACGATTCAGGCCCTTGGTATATGCGCCTGCGCCAAACACTTCCCAGGGATCGGCAGGGTTACGGAAGATCCACACATTGAAAGACCGGTGATCTCTGCCACAGAAGATGTCTTATTTCGGGAACTGCTCCCATTCAGGATGGCGATAGATGCAGGAGTAGCAGCGATCATGACATCCCATGTGACATTCACCGCCCTTGACCCGGATGAGCCGGCAACATATTCTACATATGTAGCCGATAGACTTCTAAGAGGTGAGTTCAGATTTAATGGAACGCTAATCACGGACGACCTCGAGATGAAGGGTGCAACCGGACATTTGTCTATCGGGAGCGCAGCTCTCAAGGCATTCCTTGCCGGTCATGACCTTCTTCTCATATGTCATGAGGCAGAAAAGGTGAAAATGGCCGTAGCCTTTCTTGATAAGGCACTGTCTAGAGGCATTATAAGTGCGGAACGGCTGGATGAGAGCCTTGAGCGTTTGGATACATTGAGAAATAAGATCGCAACGGTGCCGCATGTCGATAGACAGATGGTTTGAATATATGAAGTTTTTTGTGGGACTGCTCTCAATCGTCAATCCGATAGGCGCAGTTCCGATATTTATCAATCTCACAAACAGCCAGGCATCAGATGACCGACACAGGACCGCCGTAATGGCCTCCCTTACCATAGTTCTGGTCTTGTCTGTTTCATTGATTGCAGGCGAGGCTATATTGCATTTCTTCGGCATCTCGATCTCGTCCTTCAGAGTTGGAGGTGGGATACTGATTCTTCTTATGGCGATAGATATGATGCACGCGCATATAAGTCCTATAAGGCATACCGAAGAGGAAGCAAGGGATGTGGCCGACAAAGACTCGGTCGCCATAGTTCCTTTGGGGATACCGCTCCTTGCCGGACCCGGCGCCATAAGCACTGTCATACTTTACGCCAATCGTAATAGCTCTGCTCTCCACTATTTGATACTTTTGACAATTATTTTCATAGTTGCAGGCATTACATGGCTGTGCCTACGCTCCGCCTCCATGGTGGCCGGCCTCCTAGGCAAGACCGGCATCAACATATTTACACGAATAATGGGCCTTGTCATGGCAGCAATAGGTGTAGAGTTTATCGCAAACGGCCTGAAACAGCTGCTGCCAGGGCTCGGTTAGGATCTCACCTTTTACCTAACCTACTCTGCGCATATAAATTTTTTGTTCAGAAACTCACACTCGCTTGGAGAAAGATCAAACCGCAACTCAGCCTCCAGGATGATCTCCCGCCTGTCCTTATCAGGGTGTTCATTGATCATCTCTGACATCCATTTAACGGCCTTGCGCATCTTTTCTCCATGGGGCTGGATGGTGTCTGAGCCCATTTCGTACACCTCCTTTTTTGTCTTGCCATCAGAAATCCTACCAAAAAGATCAAGACGGTTTTATATCAACATTCTTTAGATAGGGGGCCTTTTTCTTAAGGGCATCCTCCATCTCGTCGATCTTGGCTCCGACTGTTCTGGTTATGCGATTTGCAAATGCCGCACAAAATTGAAGAAAATCAGTAAAATTCTCGATCTGTTCATAATCCTCCTTGAGGCTCTCACTCATTTCTTTTATGAGGAGATATCCATTGAGTTCCACCTCGGCCCTGATCCTGTGGGTGTCAGGGGTTAAAAC
>NZ_JBMFRG010000092.1:0-5352 GCF_049968175.1 Dissulfurimicrobium sp. | reverse complement strand
CAACAGGCTATGCAAGGTCATCATCATGGCCATCATCATGGCGGGGGAATCAATACTACTGTAAGCACCACAGCCGCAATTACAAACTCTTCTTCTACTTTTAATGCCACTACTGGCGCCACTGTAAATACTGTTGCATAATTAAGATATCGCTAAGTGCTATCAATTAGAAGTAGTTTTTTAAAATAATATTTATCAATATAACATAATTTATCTAGAAAACTAAATTTTTAGCGTACAAGGGCAGGCCAAGTAACCTGCCCTTGTGAATAGGGCAAAAAAGCGCCTTCTCTTGCAAAGGATTTTTGAAATGCTCCGCCTTGATATTTGATTGGTTGGATTACAGCCCAAGTTACAAGATTGACTTGGTTTTCAATCCGGTATTTTCGCTTCAACCAAAAAGATTGCCAATATGGCCGAGAGATTGAATAAAGAATGAAACCCAGGCCAGGAGATGGTAACCGAAGAATCCGTCTGTTACCGAATTCTTGCATTTATATAAAAATGGAATTACATTGGGAATTAAATTTGAGAGGAAGGATGCGTAAAAATCTTTCCTAACCTCAAAAGATTCAGCGCTGCAATTTCAAACAAAAATCTTGACAGTGCCTTTGGGAGAAAAATATCATGATTAAAAAGAGTATATCTTGCCTAGTGATGGGCAATTTTTACCTGACTCTTTTCATTTATGCCATCTTAAACGGAGTGGCCTACGCCGGTCCATTGGCCTATATAACAAATTTCGATCAAGATTCAGTCTATGTCATAGATACTACAACTAATACAGTTATAAGTGAGATAGGGGTTGGCAGATGGCCTTTTGGCATAGCTATCACATCAGATGGATCAAGAGCATATGTAACAAACAATCTTGATAATACAGTTTCTGTCATAGACATAGCACAAAATAAAGTTATTGCCAATATTAAAGTAGGCAATGAACCGATGGGAATAGTTGTAACCCCAGATAATGCAAAAGTATATGTAGTAAATCACGATGATTCTGATATTAATGCAAGCGATGTATCGGTTATAGATACATCAACAAATTCAGTTATTAAAAAAATCACCGTAGATTATGGACCATGGGGCGCCGCAATTACTCCTGATGGATCAAAAGTTTATGTAACAAATAATATGGCCAATACAGTTTCAGTAATAGATACAACTACTAATAATGTCATTAAAACAATATCAGTAGGCAATGGACCTCATGGTATAGTAATATCACCAGATGGAACAAAGGCTTATGTAGCTAATAGTGGAAGTGCAAGTGTATCAGTAATTGATATAAATTCAAACATGGTTTCAGCAACTATACCAGTAGGTAATATACCTTATGGTTTAGCAGTTACGCCAGATGGTTATAAAGTCTATGTAACAAATAATGCAGATAATACAGTTTCGGCTATCGATACAATTACAGATACAGTCTTTTATATAATCCCAGTAGGAAGTGGACCAGTTGGTATAGCCTTTACACCTGATGGTTCAACTGCCTACGTAGTTAATAATGGCGATAACAGCATATCTGTCATACCACTGGCCACAAATATAGTTTCTACTACTATCCAAGTTGGAAAACAACCTATAGCCTTTGGAAATTTTATAATGGGTAAACCATCACTTATCATAAATGCACATGCTCAACGTAATGATAAAAATGAAGTAACCCTTACTAATCCTGTCAATTTAGAGTATGAAATAAAAAACAGCATGCCAGGAGATGAACTATTTCTTATTTTATATACCCCACAACTCGGGATAAACTGGTCATACCTCAATAGCCAGGCACAGTGGATTCCTTTGCCTAACGATCTAAGTCAAGTTACTCCATTTGGCTATACAACAGCCAACGGCATATTTTCGCTATATAAAGGCGACCTCCCTCCAGGCGACTATATCCTTTATATGGGATTCGATTCAAATAAAAATGGTTTTCTCGACAACAGCGTTGTATATGACGGCATAACAATCCATGTCCAGTGAAATGCAGCAAAAAATTATTTCATAATTGTTAATGGTACATAAATTGTAGATCAATCAAAAAATAAGCGCATTTTTGATTATTTCCCAGGCCTCCTCGGCTGTCTCTACATATTGGAAGATATTCAAATCCTCTGATGAAATAACCCCTTCTTTCACTAAAAAATCAAATCCTACGGCCTTTTCCCAAAATTCCTTGCCAAAGAGCAACACCGGAATGGGTTTTATCTTTTTGGTCTGGATGAGGGTCAAGCTCTCAAAGAGCTCATCCATAGTACCAAATCCACCCGGAAATGCCACAAGGGCCCGTGCGCGCATGAGAAAATGCATCTTTCTTATGGCAAAGTAGTGGAACTGAAAACACAGCTCGGGCGTAATATAGTTGTTAGGCCTCTGCTCATGCGGCAGCACGATATTCAACCCTATGCTTTTTGCATTTTTTTCAAATGCACCGCGGTTTGCAGCCTCCATGATCCCAGGTCCGCCACCGGTTATCACAAATATCTTACACATCTCATTGTTGTTACAATGTTCGGAAATTATGCCGGCAAGCCGACGCGCCTCCTCATAGTAGGAAGATTTTTCCACAAGCCTTGCCGCTATCTTCAACTTCTGGGCTGCGGCTGGATCCTGCGGATCTTTCTCTACCTCCTTAAATGCCTCATCCATGACCTTTTTTGCAATTGCCGGATCAGGTATCCTTGTACTGCCGAAGACCACAACCGTCGCCTCAATGCCATGTTCCTCAAACATGATCTCGGGTTTCATGAGCTCAAGCTGGAGACGGATCGGTCTCAGTTCGTCCCGAACGAGGAAATCCCTATCCATATAGGCAAGCCTGTACGATGGTGACAGGGTCTGTGGAGATTCCACGAAGAGTTCAGCGGCCTTTAAGTCTTCCTGCGCTGATGGAAATGGTTTTTTACGTATCTTTTCTGACATATTGCTATCCTCGACTTGAAATTGTTATTATGGAAATCCAAGGGTTCACCATCGCTGGCCGTCCAAAACTAATAAATGCGCAACTCATTGATCAAGTGCATTAAAATTTAAAGTGGAGCAACAATCAATATGCATGAAGAACAAAAGACTCTGTTGACCGACTACGACCTCCATCTCCTCATGGAAGGGACACACCTTCGAGCCTGGACGAAGCTGGGTGCCCATCCCTGTGAATCAAACGGAAGAAACGGGACATGGTTCGCCGTATGGGCACCAAATGCCGAGAGTGTATCCGTGATAGGAGATTTCAACAACTGGGATGAGACAAAAAACCCTCTCGCCTGCCGTGGGGATTCCGGCATATGGGAAGGATTCATAACCGGGGTAGGTCACGGTTATCTTTATAAATATGCAATAACCTCGAGATACAACGGCTACAAGGTACAAAAGGCCGACCCGTATGGCTTTTTTTTTGAGATAAGGCCCAATACGGCCTCTGTCGTCTGGGATATCTCAAACTATAGTTGGAGCGACGGCGAATGGATGGCGACGAGACGGGGCAAAAACAATCTAAACAGCCCGATCAGTATCTATGAGGTGCACCTCGGATCATGGATGCGCGTGCCAGAAGAGGGCAACAGATGGCTTACCTATAGAGAGATAGCGCCAAAACTCGCTTTATATGCCAAGGAAATGAATTTTACCCATATAGAATTCTTGCCTGTGACCGAGCACCCGCTTGACGCCTCCTGGGGTTATCAGACAATCGGCTACTTTGCTGCTACCAGCCGTTTCGGCACACCGCAGGACTTCATGTACCTGGTTGACCATCTCCATCAAAACGATATCGGCGTCATTCTCGACTGGGTCCCGGCCCATTTCCCAACAGATGCCCACGGGCTTTGCTTTTTTGACGGCACCCACCTCTATGAACATGAAGACCCGAGAAAGAGGGAACACAAAGATTGGGGCACATATATATTTAACTACGGAAGACACGAGGTGGCCAATTTCCTCCTTGCCAACGCCCTTTTCTGGCTTGAGGTATACCACATAGACGGCCTGAGGGTGGATGCAGTGGCCTCAATGCTCTACCTCGACTATTCAAGGAATGAAGGTGAATGGGTGCCGAATATCTACGGCGGAAGGGAAAATCTGGAGGCCATCGCGTTTCTGCGCCATCTTAATGAGACTATCTACAAGGAACACCCGGATACCATGACCATTGCAGAGGAATCGACGACATGGCCCATGGTCTCAAGACCTACCTATCTCGGCGGCCTGGGATTTGGTTTTAAGTGGAACATGGGTTGGATGCACGACATGCTGCTTTATATGTCAAAAGACCCGATCCACAGGAAATATCACCACAACAACCTCACATTCAGCCTGCTCTATGCCTTTCACGAAAACTTCATCCTACCCTTCTCGCACGATGAGGTCGTACATGGCAAGGGCTCAATGATCGGCAAGATGCCGGGCGACGAGTGGCAGAAATTTGCGAATCTAAGGCTCCTATATGGCTATATGTACATGCATCCCGGGAAAAAACTCCTCTTTATGGGGAACGAATTCGGACAATGGGCCGAGTGGAACTTTGAAACAAGCCTTGACTGGCATCTACTTCAGTATCAGCCTCACAAAGGGCTTAGAAAATGGGTGATGGATTTAAACTGGTTTTTAAAAACCACACCGGCGATTTATGACCTTGACTTTGAACCGGCAGGGTTTGAATGGATAGACTGCAACGACAGCAACCAAAGCATCGTCTCGTTTATCCGCAGGGCACGGAATGGCGATATGATAGCCTGCGTATTCAACTTCACGCCGGTCCCGAGACATAATTATGTCATCGGCGTACCATGTGGCGGTCATTGGAGAGAGACAATCAACAGTGACAGGGAGACTTATTGGGGAAGCGGCCAAGGGAATCCAGGCCACATTACGGCACACCCCATCCCTGCCCATGGAAAGAATTATTCCGTCGAGATAACTATACCACCCCTCGGCATGGTAGCATTGAGTCCGGATACTGACTAACCAGCACCTTTCGTATTTTTATAAACACGGACCTTTTCAGCCACTTTTCTGTAATAGAGCTGGTTCACTTCAAGATTTACCGGTCTTTTTCTTGCAAGGTTTATCTTTGTTATCATGATATTTAATTTCCTTACCTGCCTATAGCGCTCCTCCTCGTCGGTAAGCCCATTGAGGAGGTCAATGGCCGTCCTAATCTCCTTGCCTTCCTGAAGTTCAGGCGGAAGGAAACCGGCATTTTTTAAAATCTTGTAGGCCATCCGGAGATCAGGCGGGACAAATGAATCGTCTTCATAGACAAGCGGCCTGCCCTTGCCTTTTATATTGTCGAAGTCACCCCGCTCCATGGCCTCCCTTATCCTCTTCTCGGCCATCTGCTCTATAAAA
>NZ_JBMFRG010000091.1:0-5435 GCF_049968175.1 Dissulfurimicrobium sp. | reverse complement strand
CCATCGACGAACAACGCCACGTCAGTAGTACCTCCACCAAAATCAATAAGCCCAACCCCGAGATCCTTTTCCTCCTGTGTAAGCACAGCTGAGGCAGAGGCCAGGGGTTGAAGAACTATATCCGATACATCAAGACCTGCCCGGTTGGTGCACTTAACAAGGTTCTGGACGGCCGTTACAGCCCCTGTGACTATGTGTACCCTAGCCTCAAGCCTCACGCCTGTCATGCCCACAGGATCCATGATACCGCCCTGATCATCCACAATATATTCCTGGGGAAGCACATGAAGTATATCCCTGTCAAGCGGGATGGCAACCGCCTTTGCCGCATCTAGGACCCTTTCTATATCTTCCTGACTGACTTCCTGGCCCTTTATGGCTATTACACCATGGCTGTTAATACCTTTTATGTGGCTACCTGCTATGCCTATACAAACGGAATCTATCTCCATCCCGGCCATACGCTCTGCGTCTTCAACCGCTTTTCTTATGGACTTCACCGTACTTTCCACATTTATTACCACACCTTTTTTAAGGCCGATTGATGGATGAAAGCCCACCCCGATTATCTCTATGCCATCCTCTCTGACCTCTCCTACCACAGCGCATATCTTCGTAGTGCCGATATCAAGGCCAACCAATATATCACAAGGTCTTTCGGCCATTTGGTCTCCTAGTCTTTAAGTCTTGCCACTGCCATATCCTGGCCGTAATCAAGGTCAATACTTGCGACCCTTTCATATTTGCCAGATCTATAAAGCTGGAAAAGTATCTTTTCAGCCCTTGCAAATTGTGTCTTGATGTTATGTGCCTTAAAATGAATGAGGGTATCGTGATCCACCGTATAGAGCATTAGATCACCGTTGTTTGTAATTATTATCTTCTTGATGTTGCCAGCACCCAAGGTCCTCGTACCTTGTCCAGCCATTGTTATGAGCTCCAAGGCCTTCATTGCAAACCCTGAAAGGATGCCCCTCTTGGCATCCATATGATCAGCGCCGGTTATCACAGGCAGAGATCCGACCTCTGCTGGCGCAGCCTCTTTGAAAACGGCCCCGGTACCGTCCACTAGATACATCTTACCGCCTGATTCCATAGCGGCAACCGGAACACGCTCCTTAATCATAATAATCAGCCGGTCAGGCAGCCTGCGCCTGACCTCTGCCTTCTTGACCCAAGGATACCTTTCTATAGCGCTTTTGATTGAATCCAAATTGACGGCCAAGATATTGGTCCTGGAGGTTAGGCCAGTCAGTCTGAGAAGATCTTCATGGCTCATGTGCGGTCCACCCTCAACCAGTATCTTATTTAGACAAAAATACCGGCTATGACACATCCAATGCCATGAACCATAACCGACCGCCAATATCAAAAAGATAAAAAAAGATCTTTTTAACAGCAGGAAGTTAGTCTTAAAAAAGATCGATACCCCGTGGATCTTTCTATCAGCCAGCCTTTGATGTATGCCCTTGCCACCCCTGTAAGAAGTCCTGACATTCATTGTCTCATACCCCAAATTGCAACCTCAGGCGCAAGTTCTATACCTGTAATTGACCTGACCGTGTCTTTAACGATATCCATGAGTCGGATCACATCAGCAGAACTTGCGCCACCCCTGTTGATGATAAAGTTTGCATGGATGAACGAAACCTCTGCGCCTCCCACCGCAAGACCCTTAAGTCCGCATAGGTCTATCAGCCTCCCAGCCGAATCACCTGGAGGATTTTTAAAAATACACCCTGCACTAGGCCTTCCTAAGGGCTGGGTTTTGGTCCTCTTTTTCATCAAGGCCCTTATCTCCGAATAGATGCTTGACCGCTCCTTCTGAAAAAGACGCAGCCTCACCATCGACACAACAGCACCACTAGGCACTTCAAGACTCCGATAGCCGTATTCGAGCCTGTCACCAGACACCCAGCAACTCCCGCCTGGTCCTGTGAAACATACTGAATGGAGTATATGTGCAATACACCATGTCCCGGCCCCTGCATTCATCTTAACCGCACCGCCAACGCTCCCCGGAATGCCGCAGAGACCCTCAAGGCCAGAAAGCCCCCTGGCTGATGTCCACGAGATAAGTCTGCCAAGCCCGTGGCCAGCCTCTACGGTCAGGATGGACCCGCCACTTTCATCCGGGACAAGATCCCTTAATGCATTAAGGGCCGCAAGGGAAATCACCGCCTCAACGCCCTTGTCGTCGATCAGGAGATTGCTCCCACGACCGAGTATCTTGTAGGCGACGCCCTTATCTTGAAGACAGGCCAACGCCGCTTCAAGCGCAACTATCCGCCTCGGCCTCACGAAGATCTTTGCCCTGCCGCCTATACGAAAGGTGGTAAGAGGCGCAAGGGGCAGGTCTCTGAAGAGCTCGATGCCGTCTATTTTTGCAAGATCTCTAAAGGGCAACCGCCATCTCCTTTGACCCTAATTTGCTCAATATCATCCGACCGATCTGTCCTATTGAACCGGCCCCAAGGGTAAAAACCACATCTCCTGGACGAAGCGAACCAGTCACTGCATCCGGAAGATCGCTACACGCCTTGACAAAATGCACAGACATCGCCGACCTGTCTTTTATAACCCTTGAAAGACGCTCGCCGCTTACGCCAACTATGGGGGTCTCACTCGCCGGGTATATCTCGGTTATCCAGACCTCGTCCGCCTCTTTAAAGGCCACGGCAAATTCGTCCATAAGGGCCTTGGTCCTGGAATAACGATGCGGCTCAAAGAGTACGACGAACCTCCTGTCAGGCCAACACGACCTGGCCGCCTTGAGAGTAGCCTCAATCTCAGTCGGGTGATGGGCATAATCATCCACCACCGTTATGCCATCAATATCACCAAGAACCTCAAAGCGCCTGCCTACACCTTCATAGGCGTTCAGCCCATTTTTTATACACTCAAATGGTATTTCAAGTTCAAGTCCTACAGCCATGGCGGCAAGCGAATTGCGCAGATAATGAAGACCTGGGACCTTCATATCTATGCGGCCCAATCTGGACCCACGCCAAAATGCGATATAAGACACCCCCATACCGCCAAAGGATATATCCCTCGCCTCAAGTTCGGCGCCATTTCCTATGCCATATGTCATGACACGCTTCTTTATCCTGGGAAGTATCAGCCGGCTCATGGCATCATCATTACAAAGTATGGCCAGTCCATAAAACGGCACTCGTCCGAGAAAGGCCGTAAAGGCATCCAATATATCATCCTTGCATGAATAGTAATCCAAATGCTCCATGTCTATATTGGTCACCACGGCGATACTCGGCGTGAGGTGCAGAAAGCTTCCATCGCTCTCATCGGCCTCGGCCACCACAAATTCACCCTGTCCCCAGCAGGCGTTCGCGCCAAGACTCTTTACCTTGCCTCCGATCACAACTGTAGGATCAAGACCGCCTGAATTCAACACCGATGCCACCATAGATGTAGTGCTTGTCTTCCCATGCGCGCCGGCAACAGCTATGCCGAATTTTTTCAACCGCATGATCTCCGCCAGCATCTCTGCCCTGGGAATGACAGGTACTCCCTTTGCCATGGCTGCCCTGATCTCTGGGTTCGACTCCTTTACAGCAGAAGAATAGACCACTACATCCGCCCCTTCGACATTTTTGGCCTCATGACCCTTGTATACAACGCCGCCCATCTGGACAAGGGACCTAGTTATCTCGGTCTCTCGCAGGTCCGACCCCGAGACATCATATCCAAGGCCCAAAAGGAGCCTTGCAAGTCCACTCATGCCTATCCCGCCTATACCAACAAAATGTATATGCTGTTTCTTATACATGATCCACCGTGATTGTTATCTTTTAACCGCCATATCCACAAGAATCGAGGCTATGGCCTTTGCTGCATCAGGCCTGCCCATCTCCTTGGCCTTCTCGGCCATCTTTTTAAGACTGGTTTGATCTTCCAGCAAGGCCTGTATCTCCGAGGCCATCTTTACGGCCCCGATATCTTCTTCACAAAAATATATGGCCCCGCCGGCATCCGCAAGCGCCTTTGCATTGGCATCTTGATGTCTATCCGCTGCAGCTGGATAGGGAATAAGAACAGATGGCTTGCCAAGTGCCGTAAGCTCTGCAATAGTACCGGCCCCGGCCCTGCAGATAACGAGATCGGCCCATGAATATGCCATGGCCATGTCATTTATGAACGGATAGACCACAGCCTTGACCCCGACCTCATCATATAAAGACCTCACCGCCTCGAGGTCGACAGGACCTGTCTGGTGCATTATCTCAAGCCTGACGCCTGATTTTGAAAGCAACGCAACGGCTGAACTTGCAAGCCTGTTCAAACCCCTTGCACCCTGGCTCCCTCCTATTATCAAAAGCCTCAAAGGAGCACCAGCCGCCCTTGCCTCTTCTTTATAATTAAACAACAATGATGGACGGACAGGGTTCCCCGTAACAACAGTCTTGGCCTTCGGAAAAGCCATTTCCGCCTGTTCAAAGCTCAAGAGGACGGCATTTACAAATCTAGCTGCAATTCGGTTGGCAAGGCCGGGTACCAGATTCTGCTCATGCAGTACGGTGGGCATCCCCAAGATCCTTGCAGCCAGCAGTACAGGCCCTGAGACATAGCCTCCTACACCGAATACTATATCGGGTCTGAAATCCCTGAGCCACACAAATGACCTTGATATATGATACGGTAGACCCAAAATGGATCTGGCCATGCCGAACCCGCCTACTCCAAGAAGGGGCCTAACTTCAAGCACACGATAACGCCAAGGCCGATCCTTCAAGACCTCTTTCTCAACCGGACGTCCTGCACCTATCCACATGACCTCTACGGGAGACACCTCCGAAAGCGCCTCAACCACCGCAATTCCAGGAAAGACATGACCGCCTGTGCCGCCGCCTGCTACAACAAGCCTCAAAGGAGCACCCCTCCCATCAACCTGCCTTTCCATATACTCCCCACCAATGACCGACACAAAGACCCGCTGTCCAGCCAGACCTTTATAGTCCGCAACGCATCGCTGGTGTCATTTATACCTCGAGCTCAAGAACCGCCTTTTTAAAGGCAAGCCCGCGTTCCCTATAATCTTCAAACATATCGAAACTTGCACAGGCTGGGGAGAGGAGCACTGCGCCGCCATCCTCCGCATTGAGTGCGGCCAGCCTTACGGCCTCCCGCATAGCCTGCCATCCGTCTGTCTCGACGATCTCAAATACAGGAACGGCCACGCCCACGGCATCTTTGATAACCGACGCCTCCTCGCCCATAAGCACAAAGGCGCTGACCCGACCCGACTCTGCATAGTGGCGAAGTGGGCTGTAATCTTCGCCCTTACCCCTTCCGCCGGCTATTAGTACAACAGGCCCGTCTATTGACTCAATGGCCTTGATCACAGAGACAACATTCGTCCCTTTCGAGTCATCATAATAATTTATCCCATTCTTTGTAGCTACCCATTCTATCCT
>NZ_JBMFRG010000090.1:0-5512 GCF_049968175.1 Dissulfurimicrobium sp. | reverse complement strand
ATTGGAATATCTTGGCGTAGGTATCTTTGAGGTGAGAGAGGTCTTCGAGGGCCTTGGTGACGGCATCCGCCTGATTCAAAAGCTCAAGGTTGTGCTCATTTAAATATTTAAGCCCGCTTTCCACCTCTTGCGAGCCTTTTTTCGCCTCCATAATGACCTTCACGTTTGAATAAAAAGGCCTCCAGATGTCTTCGAGTTTATTTAATTCAGAGACAAGTCTCTCGTTTGTAGCTGGTGAAAGCCATGAATCCTTACCGCCGTCCTTTAACGCCTTAAGGGAGTTATCAAAGAGTGTTGACGCCTCTTTCAGGTCATCAATGAGCCGCCCCTTTTGTTCTTCTGAGTCGTTCTTTACAATAAGAGCGGCATCCTTGGTCATTTTCTGGCTCAGCATACGCTCCATGCCGGCCATGTTTATAGCAGCAGCGTCTGTTTCGTGCAGGGATATAAGCAGAAAATTGACAGATATGGTGACAATGGTTGCAATGAACATTATTGCAACCAGGGCCGGGATAAGGAAGCGGATGGAATAGACGGAACGGATGTGTTGTTTCATGAGTCCTCTCCTATTATTTTATTGCCTTTTTATTGTCTTTATTTGATAATAAGGTATAATAAATAATTTATGAATTTACTGTCAACAGAAACAATTCCCTGGCAATATGCCTAATCATCTGGCCATTGCAGTGCAGAGATGACAAATTTTTATTTAGAATCCACCAAAGGGAATCTTAATTGTTGCTTCTCATCCTGGTTTGTATCTCCAGGGATTTCTGCAACTATTCCATATCGTTCCAGATTTGTCCCTGTTGCGCTGTAGAGGGAGGCAAGACCTTTGTTGAAATCAGCAATTGCAGTGATCTTTTTGATCTTTGCAGCTATGACGTCATTTTGATACTTAAGTATATGAAATGTATCGGAAAGACCCTCTTTTAGGCGCTCCATCTCCTGAGAAAGTGTAATCTGTGCCAGATTTTCAAAATGCTCTGCCACTTTTATACGTTCAAGCGCCCTTTTTGATGCAATAAAGGCATTTTTTACCTCTGTTTCAGATGTATCTTCAAGGCGCTTCAGGCGATATATCGCCTGCATCTTTTCCAGGTCCGCCTGTCTATACCTGGCCTCCGGGCCCCTATTGCCGATCGGATATGAAAGACGTATACCTACATACCACTGCCTGTCCTGTGTCATGTCTTTTACAGAATCCCAGTAATCACCAACAAGCGGACTGGCATAGTCGGTCCCAACAAAATGAACGGGTCTGTCCCCGCCTGAAAGGCCGTTTATGCCAAGGGTTGCCTCCAAATCCAGCCTTGGCAACCTCTGATTCCTGTAATAT
The DNA here is from genome assembly GCF_049968175.1 of Dissulfurimicrobium sp. Classification (NCBI taxonomy): domain Bacteria; class Deltaproteobacteria; genus Dissulfurimicrobium; species Dissulfurimicrobium sp. The sequence continues at coordinate 4,173 of NZ_JBMFRG010000090.1, read as the reverse complement.
TTAAGTTTGATATCACTGCTCTCAACAGCCAGCCTCTGGGCCTCAAGGTCAGGACGACGTCTCAGTGCTAGGGTCATGGAATCATCAAGCCGCGGCAGATCCTTGTCCTGCACTGAAAGCGCCTGCACCTTAATCGTCTTTTTACATATCGGGTCATCTGAATATGAATGACAGCCAAGAAGATCCAGCAGGTTATTGACAGCTGTTTCCGTCTGAGCCCTCGCCTGAATCACCTCCTCATCTCTTGAAGCAACTGCCGTCTCCGCCTCCTCGATCTCTGTAATCGGCACAAGCCCGGCCTTGAACTTCTCTTTGTTTGCGTCGAGAAGCTCTTGCGCCAAGCGCCTTGACTCCAACTTGCAGGCAAGTATCTCCTCAGCCAAGGCCAGGTTGTAATAGGCATTCTCTATCTGCCCGCTTATACGTACTGCCTTGTCCAAATAGATATCAGCCGCCTGCAGGAGCTGTTTTTCACTTATCCTGATATGTGCCGAATTGACACCAACCCCGAAATCCTTCAAAAGTGGCTGGGTCAGATCAAGGACAACTACGTTGTAATACTGTGGCCTGAGGGCGTCTATAGATGAATTATTCATGGATTTTAACGAAGAGACGGAAAGGCTTGATTCAAGACCTGTCAAAAAACGCTTTTGAAGTCCTACCGTAGCCTTTACATCGCGATAGATACTAAAGTCTTCAGGCGTCATTATGGTTGAAGCCGGCGCCTTCTGGTCTTTGGAGCTTATTGATGCGCTAAAGAGTGGGTCAAATGCCGATTTATTTATAACGACACCCTTTTTGCCTATCGGTATGTTCATCTCTTCCGCCTTGATATCCAGATTATGTTGGATGCCGTATTTAATGGCATCTCTTAAGCTCAAAATCTGAACTGGATCCCTATCAATTGCGGCACCGATGACTGGCGAACACAGAAACCATAAACATATTACCACAACTGCAATACCCAACGAACCAATATAATAAGTGATTCTCATAGGTCTCATAGGCTATCCCTTGTGCCGGCATTACAAATACCGTATTTTAAAAGATCCATGACCAACGGCTGGGCATCTACAGTCTCAAACGGCAAAAAGAGTCTCTGGCGCCCGATGCCATTTAATATGCCGAGCAAGACAAAGGCCATATCTTTAGTCGGCATCGGGCGTATTGAACCATCTTTCTGGCCGCGATCAAGACAATCTTTAAAGAACTCGTTTAATTTCTGAAAACTTTTAGAAATTTCGGCACGAAAGGCAGAATCTGTATCCATCAAGTGATATGGACAATCCCTCGCTATGATCTTGAACTCACGAGAATGTCCATCTAAGAACCTGAAATGAAAGGCAATTGTACGACTTAAGGCATCAAACCCTGTTGCTGCCCCTTTGGCCGATGCATGCATCCCGGTTATGTAGGCGTCAAGCACATTTTTAAATATCTGGACGATAATGCCTTTCTTGTTGATGAAGTGATGAAAAATAGTACCTTCAGCCACACCTGCCGCCTTTGCTATCTCGGAAGTGGTGGCGGCGTAGCCCTTTTGGGCAAAAAGGGTTATTGCGGCTGCAATGATCGCCTCCTTGCGCGTCAAAGTATCCCCTTTTTTTATATCGCTATCCATAATTTAATAATATTGAGTAACTACTCAAAAGACAAGGACTTTTAAAATCTTCAACGTATGGGGTCAAAAATCCCTTTAACTCAAATAAAAATATTGCGCTTGGTCCGCTCTGATCAGATGTTTTTTGAGAGTTTGACACAAAGAGGTAAGGGTGGATAGGCTTGCATGGAGACTAGAATTTAATGACATTGTCCAGATGCGGCCCAGACGAAATATCCAAGGACAAAAAGACACCCAACGACCTTCAAATGAGGAGTATGCACTATTCTCGAGATGACAAGATCTTCAAAAGACTGCCATCTTAAAAACTGTTTTCCTCAAGAGGAAAACGTCCCTCTCTGACCTCCTCAACATAATTTTTTAATGCCTGCCTGATCTGCGGGGCAAGGTTCGCATACTGTTTTACAAAACGTGGGATGAAACGATCAAAAAGCCCCAGAATATCATTTATTACAAGCACCTGCCCGCTGCATAACGGACCTGCACCTATGCCTATCGTAGGGATCGAGAGCTTCTCCGTAATAAGACCTGCAAGTCCTGTCGGGATGCACTCAAGCACTATCGCAAAGGCACCGGCCTCTTCTACGGCCAACGCGTCTTCAATGAGCCTCTTGGCTGATTCGACGTCTTTTCCCTGGACCTTGTAACCGCCAAGTGCAGTAACGGTCTGTGGGGTCAGACCTATATGCCCCATAACCGGGATGCCGGCCTTTACCACACGCCTTATAACACCGGCCATATCAAGACCACCTTCAATCTTTACACCATGACATCCAGCTTCTTTTAAAAACCTACCGGCATTCTTTATAGCCTCCTCTTCAGAGATCTGATAGGAAAGGAAGGGCATGTCTGCAACAAGAAGCGCCCTCTTGACCCCCCTTCTTACCGCCTTGGCATGGTGAAGCATCTCATCCATCGTAACCGGCACAGTGGAATCGTAACCAAGGACCACCATCCCAAGGGAATCACCCACAAGGACTATATCGGCACCGGCTTCATCTACAAATCCGGCAAAGGGGCAATCATAGGCCGTAAGCATGGCGATCTTTTCCCCCGAAGCGGCCTTTTTTTTGAGATCAGGTATAGTCAATGGCCTAAGGATGTTATTGCCCGACACTTCAGCAGCTTTAAGGGAGGATGATGTCATTTGGCGCTCCTTTGACAGGCTTGAAGACAAACTTGAAAAAACATCGATGGAGATGTTCATAAGCCGGGTTCTGTAACCCCATTAAGTACGGGGCGACGATCATTCATCTGGGACGCCGGTCGCCCGACGCCTCAAGCAACCTACCCGGAGGCATCGGACGGGCCACCCTCGAACGCCTCCCTATTTGGTCTTGCTCCGGGTGGGGCTTGCCATGCCTGAAGCGTCGCCGCTTCAGCGGTGAGCTCTTACCTCGCCTTTTCACCCTTACCACGCCAAACGGCATGGCGGTATATTTTCTGTGGCGCTTTCCCTGGGGTCACCCCCGGTTCGTGTTACGAACCACCCTGCCCTTTGGAGCCCGGACTTTCCTCTGACGTATCACGCCAGCGATCGCCGTTCATCTCCATCGAATCAATATTATAATTCGATAAGCAGTTTATTCAAGCCCGATCCCAGCATAAGTCCAAAAGTTATATATAAGGCCCCTTTTTTGAAAAAGGTAAAGTATTGTCAGAATGGATCCTAGTCGCCATTTTTATCATTAGTTTTTGCATATATCAAACGCTGGCAAGTGGGGCAATAATGGATCTTTTCATCCCTTAGAAGCTCGTTGAAGAGCTGAGGGGGTAGGTTCATATGACAACCGTTACATACGGCGCCTGTAACAGACACAATGACAACGCCGCCTCTTTTATCTCTTAAAAAATTATATCTGGAAAGGAGGTCCTGCCTGGCATCTTTTGCTATAGCGTCTCTTTGCTCCATCATGGTGTATAATTGTCCATTGATTTCGTTCTCAACCTGGTTTAGGTGGAGATTTTCCACCTCCACCTCTTTTTGCATGGCATTGATTTCTGCCTCCTTTTCCTTTATGCTGATATTGATCTTCTCAAGCTCTTCCATGGTGGCTACTATCTCGTCTTCCCTTGTCTTGTTAGCCTTCTTGATCTCTTCGATCTCCTTAAGAAGCGCCTGATATTCACGGTTGGTCTTGATAGAGCTCAATTTTTGCTGAGACTTATTAAGACGTCCCGTCTCAATCTCCAATTCATCTTCTATGTCGATCTTCCGCTTCTTTATCTCGGAAAGCTCCGCTGTAAGCTGTGCCAGCTCAGCCTCCCTTGCAGCCAGATTGCATCTCAAGGCCTCAAGCCTTTTCGGTGCCTCAGCCTTTTTGGCTTCCAAGTCCTTTATTTTCAGATCAATTTCTTGAAGTTTTAAAAGTGGTTCAAGTTCGGCTCTCAATGCATGCTCCTTTTAAGTCTTAATTTATATTAAATTTAGAGATATACTCGATACCTACGGCTGATAATAAACAAAAGGCGACCTCTCGCCCTCAAAAACAAATAATTCGATATCCCATTTCATTTGGTCGGCTTTTCGCTTCAAAAAACGCACTATTTCA
>NZ_JBMFRG010000089.1:0-5627 GCF_049968175.1 Dissulfurimicrobium sp. | reverse complement strand
GTCGAAAAGACAGAGTGGGTTATCGGTGTGAATAAATTCATAGGCATGGGTTTCGAGTTCTTCACCACGCGCGTAATTGGCTTCGTTTGCCCCGCAAAAGACGCACCGACCGTTCTCCCATGTGTGCTCCGTTCGTTTGAAACGGATGTTGCCATCCCGGTCATCAAAGGCGGTGCACACCGAATACTTGCCGTTGGCGGTCTTGGTGCAGTAGAGCGAACGCCGGCTAATCAGGCCAGTCAGTTCCGTGATGGCAATGCCGAAGAGCTGGTTTTTCATGATGTGATTGATGCGCTCCTGCTGGTCGTGGATTTTGTTCTCCAATCCCCTGTCCAGCCGTTTGGCAATCTCGCGCAGGAACACACCGGACTTGCAGGCCGGGTCGAGAAAGCGGGCCTCGGGATCGCTCCATAGTTTCTGCGGCAAAAGGTCAAGCATCCGGTTTGCCAGTTGCGGCGGGGTAAAGACCTCGTCGCTGGAGAGGTTGGCCAGGCAAGAGAGCACATCGGGGTTGTAGCTAATCATCGTAGGCATGGGCCACCTCCAGGAAATGCACCGGCGGGTATTCCTTCACCGGCTCAGGGATGAACACCTCCTCGCCTTGGTCCGAAAAGAGCGGCAGCTCCCGCATGGAACCGTGGCTCACCAATTCATGGAAGGCAAAATCGCGCCGTTTGAGCAGACTGCCGTTGATCAGCGACCATTCGGAAAAAATAATCGGCTGCGGATTATCCCCCACGGTTTTCAGGGAAAGGGCATCGCCATGCACAATGTTGCGCTTGAGGATATAGCGCGCCGCTTCCCGGCACTGCTCTTTTGCCTTTTCCTTAAAGAAGCGGGTATAAGACGCATCAAACGCATCAAACAGCCGTTTACGGCATTCTTCTGTGTTATCTGCCAGAATGTCAATCCCGTAAATACATGAGACGGCAAGGATCGCATAGCGCTCATATTCCAACTGATTTTTGGCATAGCGTGCCTCCACGACTCGCAGTTTTCGCTCCAGTATCTTGATGAGAAAATTCCCCGTCCCACAAGCAGGCTCAAGAAAACGCGAGTCAATCCGCTCCGTCTCCTGCTTCACCAGATCAAGCATGGCATTGACAATGTGTTGAGGAGTCAAAACTTCACCGTGATCTCTCACGCGCTGTTTGGACTTTATTGTTGCTTTCATCTCTTCTCCCCACACAAATCAAGCCATTGATGCCCTTCTCATTGCACAATTCCTCTGTGCCAACATATAAGTGAAACATCTTTGCTTTGTCAAATTGGAGTAGTAACTCATTCGTGTGCCTGTTCAGCGCAACAGAGGATTATAATCTGCTAAGCGGCCTGAATACGGCCTTTCTCAAGGAAGTTGCCGGATGAAGGGCGTATGCCAGGGATGAGGCTGATCAAAAAGGCGCCAAGGATCACATATGCCATCAGCGCCGCAGCAGCTAATTTGTAGCCAAATATCTGTTCACCAAAGATCGTCAGAATCAGGGACCATGTGGCGTCACCCAGCACGCTAGCTGTGCGGCCGGAGAGGGTGTAAAGCCCCCAGAACTCGCCGGATTTGTCTGCCGGGGTCAGGGCTGTCAGAAGTACGCGGCTTGATGACCATACCCCGGCAAGCCCCATCCCTGCCAACGGGGCTACCGTAAACCTGAACAACAGCTTGGCGTCCATATGAAACGGCCCTAGATTGAGCGCCATCCCAGGCCTGATGATCAAGATCATGACGAAGAGAAGAAACCAGATCATGAGATCAATGAGCACGGCCTTTTTGGGGCCGACGGCCTTGACAAGGGGCCCGAAGATAATCCAGGCGGAAAGCATAGCTACGATAATGGCCGGCCCAAAAAGTGAGGCCAGTTCGCTGGCATTGAAACCCATTACATTGCGGGAATAGAGGCCCATCAGGGTGATTACGGATGCAACCGCGTTTTCATACAGAAAATCCCCGACAAGAAAGATAAAAAAATATCTGTATCTCCTTGCATGTCTGAATGTATCTCGAATACGCCCGTAGGCGGCATATATGTCCACCCGGCTGTGCGAACCAGCTTTAAAATCAGGGGCAAGGTACATAGCCGGATACGCAAGAATCAGATATATCAAGGACATGGGCAAAAAGACCCGGCCTGCCAGTTCGTCGGTTGGCACAAGCCTGCTCAAGCCGACTAAACAAATGAGACTTCCTGCATAGCCAATGCCCACCGTCATGCTTATCACTGCGGTCACATTTTTTTTGTCGGCTACCGCCGGAATCATGGCTATAAAAAATGTAAATGCCGCATTGGCGCATATATATGCCAGGATGAATAGCGATATGGCCACCGGCTCTGACCTGGCCCATCCTAGAGAGGCTGTACAGATAACCAGGCCGAAGACAAAGACACGAAGATATGGTTGACGCCGTCTGCTGTTGTCCGCGCTGGCACCCAAGAGAGGCGATATGATGGCTACGATCAGCGCCCCGACAGTCACCGCCCATCCGAAATCGGCCCCAGATCTGCCGATGACCTTTTGCAGGAAGACGCCAAAATAGGTGGAGACCACTATCATCGACCATGCGGAGTCAGCGGCCTCGAACAGGGAATATTTATAGAGGACCGCCCACAGCGGGTGTCGGGTCTGGAATTTCTCAGCCGGTCTGGCGGGTTCCAAATATGGATTCGACTCCTAGCGAAACCTTATTGTGGGACAGGACCCCTGACGACCTGAACCATGTCGTTAGGGCGTATCCATTTTGAAAATGCCTTTCTAATATCAGTGGCCGTAAGTCCCATATATTTTTTTGCAGCCCTTACAGGTTCGTCGAGTGGCAGATCATTGGCCGTGCAATAGATAAAATCCTTTGCTATTTGATCCACGCTCGATTCAGACAAAGAAATTTTACGCAACATGAGCGCCTTGGCCTGATTCAATTGATCATCTGAAACCGCTACCTTCTGCATATCGACAAGGTCACGGCGGACAATTCCAGCCGCTTTGGAAACCTTGTCAGGGTCACATGCAAAAACTACCGAATAGACTGACCTGGTCTTGCCTGCATCAAGCCGCGAGTCCACAAAGTATACAAGACCTGTAGTCTCACGCAGGTCCTGATAGAGTTTTGTAGCATAGAAACCCCCGCCTAGTACGTTATTTCCCAATTCCAAGGCATAGAAGTCAGGGTCTGTGCGCCTTAAACCAAGGGTCTGGGCCATAGTGACCACATCCTGTACGCGGCTCGAATCCGGCACGCTCACAAAAAACGGCTTGTTATTTGGAACCGCAGGGAAATCAATGATCGGCCTAGGGCCTTTTGCCGTCCAAGAACCAAAATACTTGTTAATCACCCCAAATACCTCTTCTGGAGTAACCTTTCCTATGACCACAATAGTGGTCATGTCCGGTCTAAATACACTTGAATAATACCTTTTTACGTCATCTAAGGTAAGGGCGGAGATTGTCTGCGGGGTGGGATGGCGCAGACTGGGGTCATTCTTGGGGAAAAGGCTGGCCTTGACGGCATGTTCGGCCAGATAACCCGGGCTCTTGAGCTCCCCAGCCGCAGAAGCCGCGGCCTGTTTCTGAACGATGTCAAAGGCATTTTTGGGCAGGGCCGGATGGAGTTCATTTTCTGCAAGCAGTTGAACGCCCCGATCAAAATGATCGGGTGTCACCCTTATAAAGAAGTCAGTGCCAGCGGACTCGCTCGCCCCTATGTCATCAAGGGCCTTCTGAAAGGCAACCCTATCAAGGGACAAACTCCCGTAAGAAAACAATTGGGATAAGATGGCATCGACCCCCTCCTGTCCTTTGGGTACCTGCATGTCAGGATTATTCTTTATATGACCAAAAACGCTCACAGTGTTGCTTATGGATATGGGTTGCACGATAAGGACAAGCCCGTTTTTCAAGGTGCTTACCACTGGATGTACAGCAGGGTGTAGCGTAGCAGGACGGCTCAAGGCCTCCTTGGCCCATTCTGGAAGTTCAACCCTTGCCGAATGCCCTGTGATCAGCTTCTCACTGCCGCCAAACCCTTTCGATGAAACGGGCTTACCTGAGACCTCTGGGGTAAGAACGGCCTGGATAGAATGATCCACATCAAGATATTTTGCGGCTACGCGGTTCACGTCCTCCGCGGTGACCTTCTGTATGGCCTCTATGTCATCGTCCGGGGAATTCCTGCCCTCCACGGCTAGCGCCTGAGACCAGCTCATGGCAAGACCCGATATCGAATTTTTTTCAAACTCGGCCTCAGTTACCTCATGCAATTTAGCGGCGGCCACCAGATCCGCAGGGACACCGTTTTTTATTACGGCAAGCAGAATGTCTCTCACATCGGCCATAAGGGCCCTGCTGTCAGCTCCTGACGGAAAGGCCGCCACAACGTAACCGAGCCCTGACCTGGGCAGAGGATCCAGTTCAAACCCTGTGAAAAGCGCCTTGCCGTTTGAAACCAAAGAATAGAGCTCTGAGCGCTGGCTGTTCAGGATGTCGGCAAGGATCACAGACGCCGCATAGTCCGGACTGTCATACCCAGGCATCCTGAACGCAAAAGACACCATGCCATAAGGCCGGTCTGTCGTCATGTTGAGCACAGCTGGCTTGACCGGTTGGAGACTCACCTCCTTGCGGGCCGGAAGCCTTTTGGTCTGAATCCCGCCAAATAGTTTTTTCACCTTTTGTAGTGTCTCAGACGGATCTATGTCGCCGCATATAACAAGGATGGCGTTGTTAGGGGCATACCACTTGTCATAGAATTGCTTGAGCATGGCCCCTGTAGTCTTGTCAAAAGAGGCGCGGGTTCCCAGCGCATCATGTTCATATGGGGTCCCGGCAAAAAAATCCTTTAGGAGCCGGGTGTAAAAGATGTATTCGGGATTTGAGAGGTCCTGCGCCACCTCCTGCTCTATCGCCCCGCGCTCTTCGGACCAGAGTCTCTCACTGTCCAGGACGTCTTCCATCCGTAACGCCTCTATATGCAGGGCCACATCCAGGTCTTCCGCAGGCACAGTAAAAAAGTACTGGGTCACGTTCTGCTGCGTGTCGGCGCCGAAATCTCCACCCATTTCCGCAGCTATACGTGCAAGTTGGGCAGCGGTAAGCCCAGGGCTTCCACGGAACATCATATGTTCCTGGGCATGGGCCATGCCTGGGAACCCTTCAGGGGCCTCATCAGAACCCACCAAGTAGTTGACCACAGTGGTTACGACAGGGGCCAGAGGATCCCTGATCATCACCACCCGGAGGCCGTTTTCCAGTTCCGCCCGGACTACTTCCTCGGCCCCCGCAGTCCCCATAAAGGCCAACATCATGACTATTATCAGGATGAGAAAAAACTTTTTGGAAACATGCATCTTAATAACCATAGGGAAACCCCAAAAATTCACTTTCTATACCAGTTTTCTCATACATCGTCTGTATTTTTAAAGATGCATCAACAATATTATTTATATATGGTATTTATATGCGCAATTTATTTGTTTTTATGCTTTATATATGATTATTATCTCTTAAGATGCTATAGTTTCTAATATTCTATATCTATCCATATTATATGCAAGATTTCTAAGACCTATCTTTGCATAGGCGCGAGCTGCGCCTATAGTGCGTAACAAAAGATTATCTGCTTTCTTAAGTTGAACTCC
>NZ_JBMFRG010000088.1:0-5900 GCF_049968175.1 Dissulfurimicrobium sp. | reverse complement strand
TGCAATAAAGCAATAAAGCCTTTTTGCGGTCATGTCGAGATCCAACCATTTGAGCATCTTGTGTATCTATGCACCCCTCTCATAGCCCAGGGCAAAATCCTTGGTCTGTTGCACATCCAACCGCGACTAAGCATCGATAATGGGTGTATTGGTCTGGAAACAATCATGGGGCCGGCGGCCATCTTCACCGATTATTTGAGTTTGTCTTTGGCCAATCTTAAATTTCAGGACTGGCTTAGGGAACAATCGATGACAGACCCGCTGACTGGTCTTTTTAATCGACGCTTTATGAAGGAATTTGCAGAGAAAGAGATCAGCAGGGCTAGGCGTAACCATACCAGTTTTTCATTGATTATGCTCGACATAGACCATTTCAAGAGATTCAATGATATATATGGGCACGACGTAGGTGATGCGGCATTGAAAGAGATCGCTGATTTTTTCAGAAAAAGGTGCAGAAAGAGCGATGTGATCTGCCGTTACGGCGGCGAGGAATTTGTCATTCTCTTACCAGATTGCTCCCTTGAGGATGCCGTTACCATAGCCAACGGACTTTGTAGGGGTGTGAGGGAGCAGGTGCGCATTTTACACCACAATGAAACCCTCTCCTTGACCGTCTCTATGGGGGTCGCCTCGAGTCCTGTCCACGGTTCAAGCGTAGACAACCTTTTGATAGCAGCCGACAGCGCCCTTTACGAGTCAAAGAGTGGCGGCCGCGATAGGGTTATGGCGGCCAAAATCCAATCGGCGCAGGCTGAAAGACAATGAGCTGATATCGTTAAAAGGGTAACGATCAGGCCTAATTCCTTAAAAAGGAGGTCAGGATGAACAACTTTGTGTATCACAACCCGGTAAAGATTATCTTTGGTAAGGGGACCATCAAGGAACTTGCGACGGCTGTTCCGGCTGATGCCAGGGTCCTTATGACCTATGGCGGTGGTTCCATTAAAAAAAACGGCGTCTATGACCAGGTTGCGGCCGCGCTTAGAGGAAGGACAGTTCTTGAATTCGGTGGTATTGAGCCCAATCCCAGATACGAGACCTTGATGAAGGCGGTTGAGATGGTGAAAGGTGAAAAGATCGATTTCCTCTTGGCTGTCGGGGGAGGAAGTGTAATAGACGGTACAAAATTTATAGCGGCCGTGGCGAGATATGCCAAAGGGGACCCGTGGGACATCCTCGCGAAAAATGCAGCGATCGAAGATGCAGTGCCGCTTGGGGTCGTACTTACCCTGCCTGCGACCGGATCCGAGATGAACTGTCTTGCGGTGGTCTCAAGGGATGCCTCGCAGGAGAAACTCCACTTCGGCAGCCCGTTTGTATATCCAAAATTTTCGATTCTCGATCCTGAAGTCACATATTCCCTGCCGAAACGTCAGCTTGCAAACGGCATTGTAGATACATTCGTACATGTCATGGAGCAATATGCTACCCATGATCTCAATACACCGCTTCAGGACAGGCAGGCCCTGGCAATTGTTGCAACCCTGGTCGAGATCGCACCGAAGGTCCTCTCGGATCGGATGGATTATGATGCCAGGGCGAATCTCATGTGGTGCGCCACCCAGGCCCTAAATGGGCTTCTATCGTGTGGGACTGAGGGCGATTGGGCGACCCATATGATCGGTCATGAGCTTACGGCATTCTTTGGCATTGATCATGCGCAGTCCCTTGCAATCGTGCTCCCAGGGGTGTGGGAACACCAGATATTCAACAAGGCGGAACGGCTCGCATCGTACGGCAGGATTGTTTGGGGTCTCGATCAGGCAAACACGATCGAAAGGGCAAGGGCCGCGATTGAAAAGACAGAGATATTTTTCATATCCCTTGGGATAGGCACCAGGCTCATTGATTATGGAATAAATGAAGACGGCGTCAAAAAGGTCATAGAGCGTTTCAGGGGACGTGGGACCATGCTCGGCGAGCTGAAAAATCTTGGCGCCGATGAGATAGGTCGGATATTGCATCTTCGGCTTTAGATTTTAGATGTAGAAGCGGCCTCATGTCTGCCCAAGTCCGGCGCCGGCCAGTTCCTGATATGGATATCCCTTTGGGGAAACGGTATTTCTATGCCGTTTTCCCTAAAGATGCGGTCTATTTCAAACATGATATCGCTTCTTATGTTAAAACGATCATTGATATTTTTTATATAGAAATTGAGTTGAAAATTGAGTGAGCTGTTGCCAAACTCCATAAACCAGACCTGCGGTGTTGGCAGTGAACCATCTTTAATGATGCCTTCGTGGGCATGGGCGACGTCGAGAAGGAGTCTTTTTACCAATTTTGTATCGCTTCCATAAGCGACACCGATATTTATGCGTACCCTGCCAGTCCTTTCATCCAACATCCAGTTTGTTACTTGGTTAGAGATGAGTTCGGAGTTAGGAATGATGGCGTCTGCATTGTCAAAGGTTTGTACTATTGTTGATCTCACACCTATCCGCTTGACATGCCCTTCCGTCCCACCCGCTACTATCCAGTCTCCCTTCTTAATCGGTCTTTCAAAGATGAGAATAAGGCCTGAGACAAAGTTGTTTACAATGTTCTGAAGCCCGAAACCTACACCCACAGAAAGCGCGCCGGCTATAATGGCCAGATTTGACATATCAACGCCGGCGACTGAAAGGGCGATGACTGCTGCCAGCACCAACCCTGCATATCTTATGATCGTGACAAGACCTTCTCTTACATCAGGTGTTATATCAAGACCGGTGCATTTATTCTCGATCTTGACCTTGATCAATCGCGAAAGCATCCAGAGTATGAAAAATACGAATCCGCCCATCAAGATACGAAACGGTGCGATCTTTATCTGTCCGATCTCAAAACCCTCAAACAGGAGGGCCGACACCCGCGAATACGTAGAACCTGTAATGCCCCATACAAGTAGCAGCAAGAGCCCTGACGTTGTCCAAAGGACGATGTCTACCATCAGCCTTAGCCAGATAAGCCCTGGAAGTGTATCATCATGTCTCAGACCAAGTTTCTCCCTGATGGATACCTGCCACGGCATCAGACCTTTTGAAACGCCTGCAGATATATCCCATACCCATCCCCTCATTATCCTAAGCGCGCCCAAGATGACAAGCGTGCCGGCGGTTCCACGCAGTATGAATAGTGAAAGGTTTCGATAGCCCAAGAGATTGAGGGCAAAAAGGGCGAGTACAAGTAAGGCTGTAACAATGCGGATCCCCCTTGTTGTTCCTTTAGACCCTTGGATATTGAGTAGTGGCCATATGACCCATAAAAAACCAAAGTCGACCAGAGAAAACAGTGCTATGTCAAGGAGGTCATAGATATTTTGTGGGATACCCTGGACCCTTGGCGCAAAAAGTATACTCGCCAGGGGTAGGAAAAGGATCAGCAAGAGATTTGTGCGCATCGATACAGCGTGGCCTGTGTTGATTTGTCGAAGAGTTATTAAGGGTGTTGCCGGGTCGGGTGGGGCGAAGAGTATTCTTACGGCGATCCTTGAGTAGATGTAAACGCAAAGTGCATAGGAAATCACCATAGAATACGAATGGGCGCCGAAATCCCCTGTCAAGAAACCTAGAGATATAGTGAAGATGGTTAAAGGGATGACGGCAGGGAGATATCGCGCACAGGTTGCAAGGAGGACCATTGACACCTTACCGCAAAGGCCATTTGTGCCGCATGATAAAACCCTGAGCCTCATGGTATGCCCGATCCAAAATCCAAAGACCGCCCCGATCAGGCACGCTATGCCTAGAAAAGTGTAATATCCATGGATGAGACGCCTTATACCTTTGTCTTTAAGAAAGGCGTTTCTTATGTCGACGATGTGTTGGTTGAGATTGTCAAGACTTTCGTCTACAAGCAGGGTTTTTATATCGGGTCTTTTGTGAAGCAGGCGTTTGGCCAATAGGTTGCTTTTTTCGGTTTCTATCCGCGGGATCAATTCATTGGCGTGGAGGGTTATGATGCGACACTCGGCAAGTCGGCTCTCGAGGAATGCCTTGCGCCTCATGAGAGACCTTCGCTGATCGGCGATCCTCGCCGGCTCTCCCTGCAATGGCTGGCCTAAGGCATCAAGGGTTTCTTTGAGCTGATCGAGCCCTTCTTGTGTATTTTCGATGCAGTCGTCACTGCCTTCCTTTATGAATATGACATCTTTTTCAGCCTCATCCAGGCCTTTGAGATCGAATAATCCTGAAGAGAGCTTACGACTGATCTTGTTTAATGTGTCTATGGTGCGGGATGGGCTGAAACCATTGTTTTGCGCTGCAATGGCCTGCTGATGGGCATGAAGGCCCAAAAGCCATGTCAAAAACAGGATAAAAAAGGTCATGACCGCCGGCTTCATCCATGCAGTGCAGTTCGGTTGCTTGATTGTTGTAAAATTGTTATTGGTTTGGATTTTGCCGTCTTTATTCATTGCATTCTCTTTATTTTTTGCTGTTTTTGTCTCCAAGCTGGATTCTATATTCATACCACATGTATCAATTCAAAAAAACGTTCTCCGTTATAATTCGACGGAATGGTCGCGCCGTTTTGGTGATTGTCGGTTCGAAACAAGATTGATATTTAATAACTTATTGTTTTTATTAAATGTTATAATTGGCATTCTTTTTGTAAACTGTATCTGTAGATCAAAGAATTGGGAGGGGAAGGAGGTGATCAAGTTGGGCTTAAGAGGATGTGGGCGTTATGCAAAACACTGCACAATACACAAGTGGAGGGGCGAAGCACCTTAAGGCCTGTATTAGTTTGGAGACTCTTTGATCTCGGTCAATGGTTGTTTAGATCTTAAAAAGAATAAGGAGGAACAAGATGAAAAAAGTGTTCATTTTATCCTTAACGGTCCTTGCGGTCATGACGGCAATGGCCTTTAACGGCGCATCATGGGCTGGCAGAGGAAACGGGGTTGGATACGCTGCCTCACAGACAAGTGCCTGCGTCGGTCCTATGTCGAATGTGATACTTACCGGCACGCCTGTTACAATTACCGGCAGTGTCCAGGCGGTCTGTTACGGACAGGGCATTACGGTTGACACAGGCGCAGGGACTGCCGCTACCATTTATGGCCTCGGTCCGATCTGGTACTGGGACTCACTTGGTGTTGCAAGACCGACTGTCGGTGATGTGGTTGCAGTAAAGGCCTACGAGGTTACCTTTTCCGATGGGACAACCAGACTTATCGCGGTAAGCATCGATATAAACGGCTCAACCGTGACCCTGAGGGACATGTCCAGTGGTCTTCCGCTATGGGCCGGGTCTCGCTGGAAAAGGATGTAGCTTTAAAGACAGTCCCTTATCTTGCTTGGCCTGTGACGGGCGATGCAGCAGCTTCGCCCGTCATCGCGCCTCAAGTTTTATCTTGAGCGGGATTGCGTTTACCTTCGGCGCCTTTGGGGTGGTCGGCCCCAGGTCCCATTCCAGGACCTTCCAGCCTGGTTCAAGTCGTTCCGCTATCTTTTGTACAGCGCCTTTTATATCGATGATGGGATGCCTTTTAAATACTGCGGGGAGACCGCGGGTCAGGCTGCATGCCATGCATCTGCCAGGTCTTTCGGTCAAGCGGTATTCAAGTATAAGCTCGAGCCTATGTTCATCAAACAGGCTAAATCTCAGGGCGATGTCGAACGCGCCTTCTTCTGTGCCTCCGTAGATGGCTTCAAAAAATTCATCCGCCTTGCCAGGAGGAAACAGTTCTTCAAGGAATCCATCTGTTATGGTCTGTCTCAAGATGTTTTTTTTATCCATAGCCCTCACCGTTCAAAAATATTGTATGAAAAAATAACGAGAACAGATGAGGCGTTCAAGGTTTGAAATGGGGTATGGAAGGGATATTTTAAGCAAATAAACCAGTTTGGTCCAAATTTACGAGGGTGTAAAATAATTTGTGTAAATGGCCATTCAGGGGTATGTCGATATCCCAC
>NZ_JBMFRG010000087.1:0-6326 GCF_049968175.1 Dissulfurimicrobium sp. | reverse complement strand
CACATCGTGGAGTTCGAGCAAAAGGGGAATATCAAGGCCGAATACGGCAGCGAACTGCTCGACCGGCTTTCCAAGGACCTCGCGGCGGAATTTGGTAAGGGATTCAGCCGTTCCAATCTGGTTTATATGCGCAAGTTTTATCTTGCCTTCCCAAAAAGTGAGACACTGTCTCACAAATTGACCTGGAGCCACTACTTTGAAATCCTAAAAGCTGATAATGATCTAGAAATCAGTTTCTATGTCAAGCAGTGCGAGAAGGAAAACTGGAGCGTACGCGAGCTGAAACGCCAGATGAAAAGCATGCTCTTTCACCGGCTGGCACTGAGCAGGGACAAGGCGGGAGTGCTGGAGATTGCCCAAAAGGGCAGTGAGGTGCAGCAAGCCGAAGACCTGCTAAAAGACCCCTATGTGTTTGAGTTTCTCGGCATTCCGTCTAAACAACAATACCTGGAAGGCGAATTGGAGCAACGGCTCATTCAAAACCTGGAGTTATTTCTATTGGAGCTCGGCAAGGGATTTGCCTTTGTGGGCAGGCAATACAAGATAACGTTGGCCAATCGCCATTTCTATGTAGACCTGGTGTTTTATCACCGCATCTTGAAATGTTTTGTGCTTATAGACCTCAAGCGCGGCGAGATTGATCATACTGACATCGGGCAGATGAATCTGTATCTGAATTATTTTGCCAAAGAAGAAAATGTGGAGGGCGATAATCCGCCCATCGGCATCGTGCTGGGCGCTTACAAAGACCATATTTTGGTGGAATATGCAACGCAGAACATCACCAATCAGTTATTTGTGAGCAAATATCAGTTGTATCTGCCGGATAAAAAGCAGTTGCAAACAGAACTGGAGAGGCTGTTGAGCGATGGCTAATCAAGAATTCTTTCCGCAACGACCCAAAATCGAGCCCAAGATCTACGCATATGAGGACACCAATCCGCAGTATGCTGGTTTGCTCAAGATCGGCTATACCACCAAGAGCGTGCAGGAGCGGGTGGCACAGCAGTACCCCACCCTGCGCCCTGGCGGCAAGATCCCATATCACATTGTTCTCGAAGAGCCTGCCCTACGCAATGATGGAACGGGTTTTACTGATCATGATGTACACCGCATGCTGCGCATCAATGGCATCCGCAACGAGGGCGGTGAATGGTACCGCTCTACGGTTAAACAGGTGAAGGCAGCTATCAACGCCGTCCGTGAAGGGCAGCTCTTCGAAGAACAGCGCTCATTGAATTTCAAGATGCGGCCTGAGCAGGAAGCTGCAGTTCAAAAGACAATAGCCTACTTCAAGAGCTACCGGCGCGAAAACCACAAGCCGCCGCATTTCCTCTGGAACTGCAAGATGCGCTTCGGCAAGACCTTCGCTGCCTATCAACTCGCCAAACGCATGGGGTGGAAAAAGATTTTGGTGCTCACCTTCAAACCGGCGGTGCAGAGCGCCTGGGAGGAGGATTTGCGCTGCCACGTGGATTTTCAGGGGTGGCAGTTCATCAAGCCCGGGGGCCTCACCTACGACGAGGCTGACAAAAATAGGCCCATCGTCTGCTTCGGTTCGTTTCAGGATTACCTAGGACGAAATCCCAGCACGGGGGGCATCAAGACCAAAAACGAATGGGTGCACGCCACAAACTGGGACTGCGTGATCTTCGATGAATACCACTTCGGCGCCTGGCGCGAAAAGGCCAAAGACCTGTTCGAAGCGGAAGACGAACGGGAACGCAAGGCGGCTGAGGGTGAAGCCATTGATTACTTCGATGAGGATATTCTGCCTATCACATCCGACCACTACCTGTATCTTTCCGGCACGCCGTTTCGGGCCATTGCCACAGGAGAGTTCATCGAGGAGCAGATCTACAACTGGACCTATTCGGATGAACAAAAGGCAAAGGAGGAATGGAAGGGACCGGACAATCCCTACGCCGCTCTGCCGCGCATGGTGCTGATGACCTATCAGTTGCCGGATGCCATCCGGGAAGTGGCCATGCAGGGAGAATTTGACGAGTTCGATTTGAATGTCTTCTTTTCGGCGGAAGGTATCGGCGACAAGGCGCGGTTCAAATATGAGAATGAGGTGCAGAAGTGGCTCGATCTGATTCGGGGTGCTTTTCTGCCGACCAGCATAGACAACCTCAGGCTGGGCGCGCAGAAGCCGCCGCTGCCTTTTTCCGATGTCAGGCTCTTGAGCGTGTTGACCCATACGCTCTGGTTTCTGCCCAGCGTTGCCGCGTGTTACGCCATGCGGAATCTGCTCGCGAAGAGGCAGAACCGTTTCTATCACGATTACAAAGTCATCGTGGCCGCCGGCAGCGCCGCCGGGATCGGCGTTGCTGCCCTGCCGCCGGTGCTGAGTGCTATGGACGATCCCCTCAAAACGAAAACTATCACTCTGACCTGCGGCAAACTGACCACGGGGGTTACGGTTCGTCCGTGGACGGGCATCTTTATGCTGCGAAATTCCTCCAGCCCGGAGACCTATTTTCAGGCCGCCTTCCGCGTGCAGAATCCGTGGACCATCAAGAATCCCGTTGGGGCCTCACCCAATGAGGAGCTGATCCTCAAAGAGGAATGCTATGTTTTCGACTTCGCCCCTGATCGTGCCCTGCGGCAGATTGCAGACTACAGTTGTCGGCTGAACGTTAACGAGGATGATCCCGAGAAAAAGGTAGAGGAATTCATTCACTTCCTGCCGGTGCTGGCCTATGATGGCAGTTCCATGAAGCAGATCGATGCCACCGGTGTGCTGGACATGGCCATGAGTGGCACCACAGCAACTCTTCTCGCTCGCCGCTGGGAGAGTGCTCTCTTGGTGAACGCAGATAACGACACCCTGCGGCGTCTCATGAAAAACGAACAGGCCATGAATGCCCTGATGAGCATCGAGGGCTTCCGGAACCTCAATCAGGACATCGAAACCATCATCAACAAGTCCGAAGCCGTGAAAAAGGCCAAGAAAGAGGCCAACGACAGGGAGCTTTCTAAGGATGAGAAGAAGCAACTGACGGATGAGGAGAAGGAATACAAGGGCCTCAGAAAGAAAATTCAGGAGAAACTTGTCAAGTTTGCCACGCGGATACCTATCTTCATGTATTTGACGGACTATAGGGAAAGAACGCTCAGGGATGTGATCACTCAACTGGAGCCTGGGTTGTTTAAGAAGGTGACGGGGTTAACGGTGAAAGACTTTGAGTTGCTCGTTAGCCTAGGGGTGTTCAACAGCGCCCTGATGAATGATGCGGTGTATAAGTTCAAACGGTATGAAGACCCCAGTTTGGTTTATATAGGCATCAATCGTCATAGAGGGGAGGACGTCGGGCTTTATGACACTGTTCTGCGGCGGGCGGAGTATGACGTGATTCTTGCTGAACAGAAATGACCCCGCAGGATGACAAGAAAAGGCGGGCAGGTAAAGCGCCTAGGTTATCTTAACATCAATTGCCTTTTGGCGTCTTTCAATAAGCGTCTCGGTAACACGCTCCGATATAAAGACCAAGGACTCTATGTCCAAAAAGTCGAGTGCTCGTGAGTCAAAGAGCACCTTGACCCTGGCCTCGAAACCGTCTTCCCTGTCTGCATCCCAGAAATGTATCTGGATGGGCACCTTGGGAAGGGCCGGGATGACAAGGCACAGGTCGGCATGACACGGCAAGACTGGCTCGGCGCCGAGGTCGTTGGCTGCGGCCTTTAGTCCTGCAATATCCCCTTCAAAGGCTGCGGCCAGTTTTTCTTCGGTATAACGGCGGAGCGTCACCACCTTCGATATGGAATTGGGAAATGACTCGAGTCCAATCCATTTTCCGGACAACATGCCGTTTCCTCCAGAAAAGACATAATTGTAAAGGAGGATGTGATCCCTTGGGTCGAGTTCTTTACCATTTTTGTCGAAAATCCCCTGGGCCGATATCGTTACCTCACCTCCGAGATAGTCGAGCTGGAGGATAGGATCTGTATCTGTTTGTATTACCAAGGCACCGAGACCATCTGCCCTTTTGGCGAGGTTGATCCCTTTGAGTCTGGATTTGAGTTCTTTTACCAGGGCCGTCTCGATATTTTCTTGTCGATGCTTTTTAGCATCCGCATCGCACAGCTTTTTTTCTATATATGGACACCTGTCCTCCTGTGCCCCCATATTTATTACCGCAGCCGCGAATGCCATACATGTCGGAAAGCCGCACCTTCCGCAATTGGTCTTTGGTGTGAGTCGAATTATATCGAAGATCGTTTTCATGCAGTAACTTTTTATACGTAACAGCTTTTGCCGAGGCAAGAGATGAAGAGGTTGCTTTATTGTGATAAATAATCATATCAAAATCGAGGGCAATGTAAATGGTCATCAGCAAGATCAAGATCCGCCTCCTTGAGCCGATTATGCCTGATGGTTCAGAGCGTAGGTTCTGCAGAGGCGTATATGGAGATGGGCAGTCCTGCATAGTCATTTATCCCAATCCCGGGGAAAATGGCATTCGGGAGGCCGCGAGCTATGTGTCCATAGGTAGGCATTTGAAAAAGGTATCCATACCTGTGCCTGAAATATATGATTTTGATGCCGCGGCAGGTATAATAGTAGCTGAAGACCTTGGCGATATCCACCTTCAAGACGAGGTTAAAAGGTTGTCGGATGTGGGCGATTGGCAAGGGGTTGAACGTCTATATGAGAGGGTCTTGTCCATCTTGGCTGCTATGGGTGTCAGGGGGCGGGACGGTTTTGATGCGTCATGGTGTTTCGACGTGCCATCTTATAATGGCGAGTTCGCTTTCAAAAAGGAAGTCCTTTATTTTTTGGACTCTTTTATTACTACAATGATGGGAATCAGGCGGTCGGCTGTGTTGGAGGCCGAGCTCAAGGTCTTTTCAGTGGCCGTTGACGATATGCCCCGGAATTTCCTTATCCACAGGGATTTTCAGTCTAGAAATCTCATGATATGCAGGTCTTCCATCGGGGTTATAGATTTTCAGGGTGCGAGGTTTGGGCCTTTGGGCTATGATGCCGCCTCCCTGCTCTTCGACCCGTATGTCTCCCTGCCGCTTCCCCTTGTATGGGGTCTTTTTGACCGTTATACAAGGACATTGGCAGATTTAGGGGTGTTTTTTAATCCAAGGAAATTGAGGCACGATTTCAAGACGCTTGCTATTTTTAGGCTCATGCAGGCATTGGGGGCCTACGCCTTTTTGGGTGTAACAAAGGGAAAGGGCATTTTTTTGGACTACATCCCAGCTGCCATTTCAAATCTTGATGCGCTCCTTCATGATGAAGAATTTAATGGGCTAAGGGGATTGAAGACCGTCGTCAAGGATATAAGGCGAGGATTTTTATAAACATGGATACCAAGAAGATCGCGTGGATTAGTCTGATTGCCCTGCTGATTATTGTCGCAATTTTATACCTTGCCCCCCCTTTTTTTATGCATGGCAGGGATATCCCCACATTGGCGTCAAGGGAGCTTGCGAATGCGCTCGGCGGACGTGTTGAGATAGGGTCTCTTAAATTGAGGTGGTTTCCCTTGCCGCATATCCAGGCGCAAAGGGTCAGGATTGAAAGTGCGGCTTTGGATTTGACCTTGCCACAATCCGAGATCTATCCCAGATGGGAGCTCATACCACTTGGACGTTTTGAGTTCAGGCGTATTTATCTGATAGATCCTGACATCCGAATAAAATCCGCCGGCAGGGGTGGTAAGGGTCTTTTTCTGCCACCTGGCATGGTGATTGTTAAAAATGGACACCTGATCGTCTCACCGAAGGCCATTTCATGGCTCACGAGGCCGCTTGCATTATCAGGTTTAAATGCGGACCTCTCCGTAAAATCAAATGAAGTGGACGTGTCACACCTTGAGTTCCAGGCGGATTTTATAAAAAGGGCGGCATGTCAAGGCAAGTTCGATCTGAGAAGCGGTCCTTTCGCCTTTAAACTCGATATGAAAGGATTCTCCCCGCACCTTGTCCCGTTGCATTTGGAGCGTCTCGGCGATATGAGGCCGGTCAATGCCGCTGCAGATATCACGCTTGAGGTTGAAGGAAAGGGGTTTGGCGACTTCAATGCCAGGATCAAGGGAGATGCGCCGATTTACAGAATGGTTGTAAACGGTGAGGATCTTGACCTCTCATCTAAGGCCTTTGATGTCTCTTTTGAAAGGCGAGGGGATGGGCTGTCGGTCTCGGTTGACAGGTTTGAGATGGCCAGCCCTGCATTTTCGATGACCGGTTATCTTAAGAAGAGATACGATGTCGGGCAGTCTGAATCCGTATGGGACATGGCCTTCAAGGCCAGTAATGTGGACCTTGTTGGGGTCAGGAAGGCCGTTCTTGCCCTTCTTGGTAGATAT
>NZ_JBMFRG010000086.1:0-6328 GCF_049968175.1 Dissulfurimicrobium sp. | reverse complement strand
CTGGATTGCGAAGGTTTCGGGCATACTTGGCATCCCTGAAGGCGAGATAAAGGACAGGGTATTTTCCACACGCAACTTTGTTTGGTTGAAGAGCGGGCTTAGTGAGGCGGAGGTGCAGGGATTGAAGGCCGCCGATATCTCAGGCATAGGCGTCGCCGGGGAATACAGACGTTTTTATCCTTATGGAGGTCTTGCCGTCCAGATCCTTGGTTTTACTGACCATGATGGAAACGGCCTTGAGGGCGTGGAGGCCTTCTATGACAAGAGACTCGGTGCTATGGAGTGTAAAGATCCCGAAGCACCAGGTTGCAGCCTGCATCTTACCATCGAAAGAGGTGTACAGTCCATGGCAGAGGAGGAGTTTGGTTCGGAGCTGACCAGAATGAAAGGTGAAAAGGGTTGTATGATTGTCATGGGTGTGAATACAGGTCAGATATTGGCCATGGCCGTAAGACCCGTATGGGAGCAGGGAAAATGCTGGCAAAATGATCAAGATGGGGGCGGATTCAGCAATTATGCAATAAAGGCCGAGGTGGATCCATCGATGTTTTTTGTCTTTGTCAACTGGATTTCCAAAGAAAGATCCTCGCAGGAACTGCAGGGCGGTTCAGATCAAGGTGGTCAGGTTCAACCGTCTGTGTCGACCGTTCGAACCGAAAGGTTTAATTTGGTCAACATAAGTGATAAATTCGGCATATTTGGACCATGGACGAGCGACGAGATCAAATCGGTCGGTTTCGACGCCAGTGTGCTTAACGGCATGTGGAGACTTGGCTTCGGACAGCTTACTGGTATTGATCTGCCTGATGAGGAGATGGGGCGCCTGCCGTCGAGTCCTCCGTATTCATGGGACGACCTTTTGCTCCAAGGTATGGCCGCAAGCCCTGTGCAGATGCTCCGCGCCTTTTGCGCCCTCATAAACGGCGGCAAGCTTGTTTGGCCTCATGTCGCCTTTGAATATGTCGGGAAGGGCCAGAAGACCCACCTTGAAAGTGGCATCTTGTCCGGCGGTCGTTCCATACAGTCTGCTGAGGCGTTGGCGTCTGGGTTCAGAGAGAAGCTGGGACGCCTTGACGGCGATCCGGTTTTTAGCATCAGGCTACACGACGAGCCTGGCAGCACCAAGGGAATCGCACAGATCGTTGCGCTCGGTTTCTGGCCTGTCGATAATCCTATTGTATGTTATATAGTCGTCCTTGACAATGTGAGGGGGGACCCAGCCATGTATAAAGAGGTCTTTGGAGGTATAAAAAGGGTAGCTATGGCTGCGGCCAAATTGCCGTTAGAGATGAATATCCAAAAAAATGAGAGATAAAGAGATCTTAGCCATCCTGGACGATGCGGCAGGTGTCACTTGCAATTCGAAAAAGGTGCGGCCTGGATTTGTATTCGTGGCCATGCCTGGCACAAAGAGAGATGGTTTGAATTTTGTAGCTGATGCAATAAAGAACGGGGCCGGGGTGGTTGTGACTTCCCATGAGGGTGCCTGTCGATTGAAGGGTCTGAATAGGGGTGGGGTTAAGATATTCGGTGTTGATGATCCAAGGAGTGTATTCGCCAGATTAGCCAGTATTTTTTATGGAGAGCCATCCAAAGGGCTTATAGTGGTAGGGGTTACAGGAACCAATGGAAAGACTACGGTTACTTATCTTCTGGAGTCGATATTCAGAGAGGCCGATCTGAATCCAGGTGTTATAGGGACTATAAGCATGAGATATGCTGGAATGGAGACCGCCTCGGAGCTCACTACGCCCGATTCTGCGGCGATCCAGGCCTGTCTTGCAGAGATGTTGAGGGGCGGGGTAAAGGCTGTGGCAATGGAGGTCTCTTCCCACGCCATAGACCAGAAGAGGGTAGAAGGGTGTGAGTTTAAGGTGGCAGTATTTACTAATCTAACACGGGATCACCTGGACTATCACCATGATATGGAGGCCTATTTTCTTACAAAGGCCAGGCTTTTTACCGAATATAAGGTGGGTCTGTCTGTGATAAACCTGGATGATCCTTATGGATTGAGGCTCTGGGCTATGATCGATGGATCCGGCAACCGGAGGATCAGTTATGGTTTCGACCGTAGTGCTGATATATGGCCCGAATCTTTTGAATCGAGTCTTGCAGGGCTTAAGGCAAGGATCTCAACCCCCTTTGGTGAAATTGATATCAAATCAAGGCTTATAGGCAGACATAATCTATCAAATATCCTCGGTGCGATCGGTGCAGCCGCCGGTCTTGGCATTGATCTTAATATTGTCAGACGCGGAATAGAATGTCTTGATAAAGTCCCAGGGAGGCTTGAGCCGGTGGCCATCCACCAAAGAGACATCACGGCATTGGTTGATTATGCCCATACCCCAGATGCATTGGAGAATGTCTTAAAGACCCTGTCCAATCTCGCTATAGGGCGGATCATATGTGTGGTCGGATGCGGAGGTGACAGAGATCAGGGCAAGAGGCCGATTATGGCCAGGATTGCGGCGAGATACTCCGATATTGCTGTCTTTACTTCTGACAACCCGCGAGGTGAGGATCCGGCCTTCATATTGAATCAGATGCTTCAGGGTCTGGCGGAGATCCCTGCCGGAGAGAGAGATGGCTATTCGGCGCATGTGGAGGTTATTCCAGACAGGCGTGAGGCTATTTTTTGGGCGGCTGCCAGAGCCGAGACCGGCGATTGCGTCTTGGTTGCAGGAAAGGGGCATGAGACATATCAGATCATAGGGGATGAAAGGATTTATTTTGATGACAGAGAGGTCTTGAGGGAGGCCTTCGGGCCACGGATTTCTTTGTGTCAGGTTGCAAGCGCTATAGGAGCCGAGGTCGTATATGGCAAGGGATCGAATGGGGTCAGTGTGCAGCTGGAAAAGGTGCTGATCGGTGGTATATCCACAGACACGAGATCCATCTTGCCTAAGGATCTATTTTGGGCGTTTAAAGGTGGGCGTTTTGATGGAAGGGACTTTGTGTGTGAGGCAATTAAGAAAGGTGCCTGTGGTGCGATTGTATCGCATGAAGACATGTCGCTTTTAAAGGACGTTTCGACCGATGCTCCGCTTCTCGCCGTCCATGACGTCCTGAATGCCTTTGGAGACCTGGCTTCGTGGTACAGGAAGCGCCTTGGACTGGGTGTGTTTGCGATAACTGGGAGCTGCGGTAAGACCACTACAAAGGAGGCCATAGCATCTATCTTTCAGAAGAGATGGAGGGTTGTAAAGACAAAGGGCAACTTCAACAACTTGATAGGCCTTCCATTGAGTCTTTTTGAGGCCAGGGAAGGGGACGACTGGGCGGTCCTTGAGATGGGTATGAACCGGCCTGGTGAGATTGCAAGACTTGTAGAGATTGCAGGTCCTGATGCGGCGCTCATAACAAACATCAGACCTGTACACCTCGAAGGGCTCGGCGATCTTGAAGGCGTGGCAAGGGAGAAGGGTGAGGTTTTCAAGGCCTTGGGTAAAGACGGAACGGCCGTCGTCAACCTTGATGACCCGCTTGTTTTGGAGGTTTCCCGTGCCATCGACTGCAGAAAGGTCTTCTATTCCGTAACGGGTGGGTCAAGAGGGGGGGGTCGCCCAGATGTCTTTCTAGTCTCGTGGTCGCCTCTGGATGCCGCTTTCTATATCGAGATCGATATCGCAGGTCATTTGGTGAGGTCCGATATCCCGCTCATAGGCACAGCCAATGTTCAAAACGTTGTTGCCGCAGCTGCGGCGGCATATGCCATAGGCC
The DNA here is from genome assembly GCF_049968175.1 of Dissulfurimicrobium sp. Classification (NCBI taxonomy): domain Bacteria; class Deltaproteobacteria; genus Dissulfurimicrobium; species Dissulfurimicrobium sp. The sequence goes on along the minus strand of NZ_JBMFRG010000086.1, from coordinate 2,602 downwards.
TCACAGACGACGAGATAACGGCAGGTCTGCAAGAAATGAAAGGGCTGCATGGGCGCATGGGGCTTGAAGATCTAGGCTGTGATTTTTATCTGATCGACGATAGCTACAACGCCAATCCAGCATCGATGGCCATGGCCCTTGAGACGCTGTCAGTTTGGGGCAGGGGTAAAAAGATAGCGATTTTGGGCGATATGCTGGAGCTCGGCAAGAGATCTGTGTCTTTTCATCAGGATCTGGGTAGAAAGGCAGGTCTTTCAGGGGTTGATCTGCTAGTTTCCATGGGTGAGTTTTCAACCGTCGTTGCAGAGGAGGCAAGGAAGGCCGGGGTTGAGGCGTTTGCCTTTGATGACATGGATGCATTGATGCATTGGCTTAGCAGTTGTCTTGACCGTAGAGGAGCCGGTATATTTTCATGTCCATGCACCATACTCGTAAAGGGGTCTAGAGGGGTCAGATGCGATAGGGTCTCTGGGGTTATAAGGGCTGCCTTTGCAAAAGAAAGAGGTGTGTCGTGATCTTTTATCTGCTTTACCCCCTTCATGAATTCTGGCCCGTTTTCAATGTCTTTCGCTATATAACATTCCGTACTATCTATGCGACGGTTATGGCATTTCTCGTGGTCTTTCTTTTGGGCGATTGGTTCATTAAGAGGCTCAGGGCGATGCAGATGGGGCAGGTGATAAGGCAAGACGGTCCTAAGGCCCATCTTTCAAAGGCCGGGACGCCAAGTACTGGCGGTGTCCTTATAGTAGGGGCGATAGCCTTTTCCACGCTTTTGTGGGCCGATCTCAAAGAGATATATATTTGGATATGTCTTATAGTCCTTTTGGGGTTCGGGGCAATAGGTCTGGCCGACGACATCTTGAAGATCAAAAGGCGCAATTCCAGAGGATTGCCAGGGCGATGGAAGCTTGTCTGCCAGGCCTTTTTCTGCGCTGTTGCTGGCTATATCCTCTTTGTTGATGGGTATTGGGGCTCGTATCTGAGCATCCCATTCTTCAAAAACATACGACCCGATATTGGGATGTTCTATTTTTTTTTCGCCATGCTGGTGGTGATTGGTGCATCTAATGCCGTGAATCTGACGGATGGGCTGGACGGTCTTGCCACCGGGCCATTCGTAGTGGCTGCCGCAGTCTATACTCTTTTCAGCTATCTTGCCGGCCATGTTGTTATAGCCGAATATCTTCAGATCCCTTACGTTCCAGGGGCGGGCGAGCTTGCGGTTTTCTGTGGGGCGATGGTTGGGGCCGGGCTCGGGTTTTTATGGTATAATTCCTATCCGGCAAGCATCTTTATGGGGGATTCAGGTTCCTTGGCCATGGGAGGCGCGTTGGGTACAGTGGCGGTCTTGATAAAACAGGAGCTCCTGTTGGTTATTGTGGGGGGTATCTTTGTAGTGGAGGCCTTGTCGGTGATAATCCAGGTGGGATATTACAAGGCTACGGGCGGCAGGAGGGTATTTAAGATGGCGCCGCTTCATCACCATTTTGAGCTCTTGGGGGTCAATGAGCCCAAGGTCATAGTGAGGTTCTGGATAGTAGCCATAATCCTCGGCCTTTTGGCCATAAGTACCCTGAAATTGCGGTAAATCATATACAGATGATGGATCTGAGGGGTAAAAAGATAGTGGTTTTGGGGATAGGGGCATCCGGTGAGGCCGCTGCAAAGTGGGCTGAATCCCGCGGGGCCATGGTGGTTGTAAGTGATCTTAAACCTATTGGGCGTTGGCCATCTGATTTTATCGAATGGGCAAGGGCAAGAGGGGTGGGCATAGAGGCGGGCAAAAATGATCCCAAGACCTGCCTTTCAGCTGATATGGTTATTGTGAGTCCAGGGATACCGCTTGATGCCCATGTCGTAAGATCGACGCTGGAGTATGGGATACCCATTACTGGAGAGCTTGCGCTGGCTGTTTCGTTATGGCGTGGGCCATTGATTGCGATTACAGGGACAAATGGCAAAACCACTACCACGAGCCTGGTGGGGGAGATGTTTAAGACTGCTGGACTGCCCCATGTTACGGCTGGCAATATTGGGGTGCCGTTATTGGGTTTTTTGCAACACGATGAATACAATAGCGGCGAGGCGGCTGTTTTGGAGGTCAGTAGTTTTCAGCTTGACGCCTTTTCCTTGAATCGCGGTTGGTTTAGGCCGCCAAGATTTAATATAGCTGCATTTTTGAACTTGTCGCCCGATCACCTGGATCGTTACCCTGGCCTTGCGGCATACGGGGAAAGCAAGGCGAGTCTGTTCAAATTCCAGACCGGTTCCGATTGGGCCGTCATGAACGGCGACGACCCCAACCTTTTGCCTTTTAGGGACAGGGGTATGGCAAAGCGGCTCATTTTCGGTCGTTGCGATCACGGTCTTCACGGGGCGCTGATAAGACGCGAAAGCGGACAAATCATATTAAGGTTGCCCGAATCGATCGGTGGGTCTGATGAGGTCTATTCGCTTAAAAATTGGGGGCTTAAGGGTATCCACAATCTTGAGAATCTCGCCGCAGCTATTCTAATCGCAAGGGTGTCTGGTATCGGGCCCGCTGTCGTGCAGGAGGTCATTTCAACATTCAAGGCCCCGCCCCACAGGATAGAATGGG
>NZ_JBMFRG010000085.1:0-6433 GCF_049968175.1 Dissulfurimicrobium sp. | reverse complement strand
CATCTGTTAATCCCAACTCCTTTCAGCCCTGAAACAAGATATACTTGAACGTCATCATAGGTTAAGTTAATAAATTAATCATGCTACTTGAGATTAGTCTAGAGAATTTCGTACTTATAAAACATCTGCACCTTTCCTTCGCCCCAGGCCTCACAGTAGTGACTGGAGAAACCGGCGCCGGCAAGTCGCTGCTCATTCAGGCCTTAAAGATAATCTTGGGGGCAAAGGCAGCCCCGCAACATATACGCACCGGCGAAGAACAGGCCGTTATCCAGGCCGTCTTCGAGACCCCTAAGGGATATGGGGTAATTCTTGATAGATACGGGATACCAGAAGACGACGTCATAATAATCCGTAGGAACCTGACAATAAATGGACGGACAAAAAATTATATCAACGGTGCAATGGTCAACCTCCAGACCCTGAGAGAGATTGCGGCCCCGATCGCAAGCCTTGGGGGTCAACATGAATTCCAAGGACTTTTAAGCACAGCAAACCACTGCGTGTGGCTGGATCGCTTTGGGGACCTAGAGCCATATGTTTCAGAGGTTTCAAACCTGCATCAAGCGCTACTCTCTGCCAAAAAGGCCTTTGACATGGCATTGAAAGAAAAGAAGGCTACCGAAGAGACTGTATCGAGACTTGAAAGAGAGTTACAGGAGATCGCGTCGGTTGCGCCTGTACATGGAGAAGATGAGACATTGGATCAGGAATTGAAGGTATTGAAAGAGGCTGCAAATCTAAAAGCAATTGGTGAATCGTGCTATAATGAATTATATATCCAAAAGGGCTCCCTTCTTGAAGGGCTCGCTAGATGCAAGGCAGCCCTTGAGCGCATGAGCGCCGTTGACCAAAGGGTTAAAAAGGCGGACCAGGAATTTGCATCGGTTATCTATCAGGCTGAAGAGACGGCCTTTTTCCTCAGAGACTACCTCAAAGACCTGCCTTCTGACATCTCACGACTAGACGAGGTGGAGGAGCGTATACACAGACTAAGGGAACTTAAGAGGCGTTTCGGCCCTGAACTTTCGGACGTCCTCTCTTATAAAACAAAGATCGAAAAGAGGCTTGATGAGACAAAAAATCTTGACGGGACCATTGAAGACCTCGAAAAAGAAATCTCAAAAAAAGAAAACGAACTGCTGGCCTCGGCGTTGAGACTCTCAAAAAAGAGAAAAGAGGCGGCGATGAGGCTGTCTCGCGCAGTCGAGGCAGGCCTTAAGGAATTAAATTTTTCGAGATCGGCCTTTTTAGCCGAAGTAACAGGTCCTGAACATCCTAAGGCTGAAGATGTCAGCCCAAATGGCCTGGATGAGGTAAGGTTTATATTCAGTCCCAATATAGGAGAGCCACCTCGTCCGATTGAGGAGATAGCCTCCGGCGGTGAGCTTTCCCGTGTAACGCTTGCATTAAGGGCCGCCCTTGCCGAAAAATTCGGGATCGAGACGATAATATTTGACGAAATAGACGCTGGACTCGGTGGCGAGACCGCTGGCTGCGTCGGCCAGAAACTCAAGGCCCTTGCCGATCGGGGGCAGGTTATTGCGGTAACACACTTCCCGCAGATAGCTGTGCTCGCCGATCACCATGTAGTGGTAACCAAGACCGTTGAAGAAGGCAAGACATTGACCAAAATAAAAAATCTCACAGCTAGCGAACGCATGGATGAAATTGCAAGGATGCTCGGCGGGGATCAGGCCACGGCCAAAAGATATGCGAAAGAACTCCTCTCGTCTTGAGACAATCTGCCTGTTGCTCTATTCAGGCGGTCTTGACAGTATCATTGCATATAAAATACTTGAGAGACAGGGCCTCACCGTCAAGGCCCTAAGGTTCATAAGTCCGTTTTTCGGGCATGAATTCAAAAACCGCGAGGATGAAGCAAGGCTGGAGGCCCTTGAAAAATATGGGATAGACCTCGAGATTATAGATGTCTCAAGGGATTATCTAGAGATATTGAGATCGCCGAGATATGGATATGGTAGATACCTCAACCCATGCATCGATTGCAAGATATTCATGGTCAAGCAGGCCATTGCAAGGCTCGACAGCCTCGGTGCAACCTTCATAGCAACAGGAGAGGTTGTCGGCCAAAGGCCATTTTCCCAACGCAGGGATACGATCAACCTCATAGAGAAAGAGGCAGGGGCCAAAGGATTGATATTAAGGCCTCTCTCGGCCCTAAATCTCCCGCCGACCCCCATGGAAAAAGCGGGCCTTGTGGATCGATCGAGGCTCTTGGGGATAAGTGGACGCAGCAGGAAGCCCCAGATCGCACTTGCCGAAGAATTCGGCATAACTGACTATCCGCAACCCGGCGGTGGCTGTGTACTTACAGACCCAATTCTATCCAAAAGCATCAAAAGATTCATAGAGATCCAGCCTTCATTCGGACCTGACGACGTATTTCTTGCCATAATAGGCAGACGATTCCTGTTTCCCGATGGATCATGGCTGATACTCGGAAGGAACGATAATGAAAATAAACGCATCATGTCCCTCTTAAAAAAGGGCGATACATGTCTCTGCACAGCCGAAGGCACAGGACCGCTTGGACTCTGGCAAAAAATGATACGAGATGATGATATGGCGCCCAATTATGAAAGATGGTATGAAAGGCACAAAACCGAGGTGGAAAATATATTTTCGCGATATGCCAAGCGCGGCAGAGGCGTATTGTTCATAGAAATCTCTAGAGACAAGGCGCTTGATCTGGACCGGCTATCAAATAACGAAAGGAAATCTTTTCTATGCTAGATCTTATCAGACGCAATGCCAGCTCCTGGATTTTGAAATTCATCCTTGGGGCCATAGTCCTCGTATTTGTCTTTTGGGGGATTGGGAATTTCCGCTCCCAAAGGTTGCAGACAGTGGCGCAGGTGAACGGTGAAAAGATAACCGTCGATGAATACCGCAGCGCCTATTCCGACGCCGTCAATCGATACAGACAGATGTTCCAGGGAAAGATACCGGAAGGGCTCCTTGAAAAACTAAACATCAAGCAACAGGTCATAGACGGACTCATCCAACAGGCGCTTGTCCGCCAAGCAGCTGATAAAATGGGAATCAAGATAAGTAATGAAGAGCTTCAAAAGGCTATAGCATCCATACCGGCCTTCCAACGAAACGGCGTGTTCAACAAGGTTATATATGAAAGGACGCTGAGGAGCCAGGGGATGCTTCCCGCATCTTTTGAAAACAAAGTAAGGGATGAGCTCCTTGCGGAACGGGTGGTCGGCCTGCTGAGTGCAGGACTTATGGTTCCAGATGATGAGGCAAGAGACCATTACATGTATGAAAACCAACAGATAGACCTTAATTATGTGATGGTGGATGCAAACGAATGTAGAAACGAGGCCAAGGCGACCGATCAGGATGTGACTACATGGTACAATGCACACAAAGAAAATTTCAGGACCGAACCACAGATAAATATAAATTATCTTTTTTTCGATCAAGAAGGGCTCTTGAAGGGCATAAGTGTGACTGATGATGAAGAAAAAAATTATTATCAAGAACATAAAGCTGAATTTGTCAAAGACAAGGCAAAGCCAGGGGAGCTACTGCCATTTGATGAGGTAAAAGATAAAATCGCCGAGAAAATAAAGGCTGCAAAGGCAAAAGACCTTGCATGGAAAAAGGCGAATGAGGCCTACAATGAGATCGTCGGCCTAGGAAGCCTTGCTGAATATGCAAAACGCCATAATATCAAGCTTGAGGCGACGGGCCTCTTTTCTGAAAAATCCCAACCCAAAGGCCTAATGCTTGGATCTGATGCAGCAAGTCAACTGTTTAAACTAGGTCAGGGTGAGCTCAGTTCTATAATAGAAACCCCAAAAGGGTTCGTCATAGCACAGATAGCGGAGAAGAAGACGTCCTACATCATGCCCCTCGACGAGGTGAAAGACAGGGTAGCGGAGGCTGTAATCAACAAAAAATCCAAGGATCTCTGCAGGGCGAAGGCCGTGAAACTGCTCGACACAGCAAAGAAGATCGGCCTTGATCAAGCCGCCAATGAGATGGGCCTCAAGGTGCTTGAGACAGGCTTTTTCAAACGTTCTGACATCACAGCGAACGGAAAACTGCCAATGCAGGCCGCAAAGGTCGGGCTCTCCCTCTACGGAGATAAACGTCTGCCGGATGATGTAATAGACACTGGGGACAGATTTTACGTCTTGTCTTTCAAGGATAAAAAAGATGCGGATCCAAACGGGTTTGAAGGACAAAAAGATGAAATCGTCAAGCAACTACTCTCCCTCAAACAAAGGACACTTATCCAAGACTGGCTTGCCAATCTAAAAGCAAGGGCGAAGATAAAGATATACGACAAGGCTGTTCTTTAACTGCCCCCATGAAAACGCCGTTTTTGCAGATCATAAGGGAAAGGGTTGTGCTCGGGGACGGGGCGATCGGTACATATCTCTATGAAAAGGGTGTGGATTATGGTGAAAATATTGACATATTAAACCTAGTTGAACCTAATCTGATATTTTCGGTCCATGAAGATTACATAAGGGCTGGTGCCGAGGTTATCGAGACCAATACATTCGGGGCAAACAGATTCAAGCTAAGGCCGAACAAGGGCTATGAAAACCGCGTCAGGGAGGTCAACCTTGCAGCCGCAGCCCTGGCATTAAAGGCCGCCGGAAAGGAGATATATGTTGCTGGATCCGTGGGCCCTACCGGCATGGATTTCCCTCTTGACGAGGATATAACCAAAGAAGACGTGAAGGCGGCCTTTTTCGAACAGATAGCGGCCCTGCTGGAGGGCGGCGTCGATCTCCTTTTTATCGAGACATTCATTCATCTTGATGAACTCCTGATCGCCATAGAAGCAGCAAGAGACCTCTCAAGCGACATACCGATCGCGGCCCAGATGGTCTTCCCGACCCAGGGAAAGACGGCGCGTGGTCTAGACGCAATAGACTGTGCCGAGGCCGCAGCCGAAAAAGGCATCTCTATCTTTGGATCTAACTGCGGCAGGGGCGTAAAGGCCACACTGCAGGCCATAGAAAGGCTCTCCACCCTTAAAGATCGTATACCTTTGTCCGCATTCCCCAATGCCGGCCTCCCTGAAATCATAGGGCAACGGACCGTCTATTCCGCCCAGCCAGCATATATAGCAAAATCCATCGTCGAGATGATAAAACTCGGCGCAAGACTTGTAGGAGGCTGCTGCGGCACAACGCCCGCCCATATCCATGAGTTTAAAAAGGCCCTTCATCTCAAAAAGAGCAATGCCTCGGCCCTTATCCCGCGGGCGATTTACGGCGGTGAAAAAGGCAGATCAACAGATCGCAAGGGCCTAGGGCGGGGCGGTATGTTGGAAAGTCTGAAGCCAGGCAGGATACCAATCCTGGTTGAACTTGATCCGCCTCAACACCTCGATGCAGCAGGTACAATTGACGGGGCGAGGGTCTTATCCGAATCCGGCGCGGACGCCATAACCCTGGCCGAACATCCCCTTGCAATCTTAAGGGCCGACAACCTCTCTCTGGCGCATCTGATCCGCACTGAAACAGGTATCCAGACAGTAGTACATCTTACCTGCAGAGACAGGAATGTCCTTGGACTGCAGAGCCAAATCATGGGCGCCCATCTCCTCGGTATAGAGGCGATTCTCGCCATAACTGGAGATCCAGCGTCATCCAGCGATCAGCCGGGGGCAAATGGGGTCTTCGACCTGAACTCCATCGGCCTGATAAGGCTTATCAATCAATTCAATCAAGGCTACAATATGGCTGGCAGCCCTATGCGGAAAAAGACAAATTTTTCCATCGGCGCAGCCTTCAGCTACAGACCATCGAGTCCTGGGCTTCAAATAAAGAGGCTGGAACAAAAGATAGCAAATGGCGCTCGTTTTGTAATGACCCAACCGATATTCGACCTAGCCGATGCAGAGGCAATGATGGAGGCGGTGGCCTACCTCGGGGCCCCTATCTTTATAGGCGTGTTTCCCTTGCTCTCAGCCAGAAACGCCGATTTTCTACACAACGAAATACCGGGAATCACCATCCCATCCAATCTCAGAAAAACCTTGTGGAGCTATGAAAAGATCGACGACCAGCGAAAGGCGGCCATGGAATTTACAGAGACCCTTATAACAAAAATTGCGCCATGGGCGGATGGTCTTTACATAATAAGCCCATTAAACAAGTGGGAAGTATCCGCAAGGCTTGTAAAGATGATAAGAGATGCGAATTTCAAGGGAAGCGGTAGGGCCTTACAGCAACAAGGCCCTATCTTGCCACCATTGAGCGCATGATGTCGGCGGCGTTTTCTGCACGATCAGCCGTCTTGCCGACAAGTTCCACCAGCTTTATGAGATAGAATGTCTGCAGAGGGTCCAGATCCAGTGTAAAGACCTCTTTTTTAAGCCCATGTTCCATGAGATCGGCCTCGTGCTCTTTAACCCTCAATTTATATATGTTTT
>NZ_JBMFRG010000084.1:0-6507 GCF_049968175.1 Dissulfurimicrobium sp. | reverse complement strand
AAATGAGGAGACCGGGTTTGCGCTTTCCGGCGGCATCTTGCCGCGCATCAGGTAGTACATCAGTACCGGCACGAGTGTGATGGCGATCATCGCCGAACCGATCATGGAAAAGGTCTTTGTAAAGGCTAGGGGATGAAAGAGCTTCCCCTCCTGCCCTTCAAGCATGAAGACAGGGACAAAGGAGAGGACGATGATGGCCAGCGAAAAGAAGATGGCCCTGCCCACCTGCTTTGCCGAAGCTATGACGACCTCCAGCCGTCTTTCCCGCCGTTCTTCAGGGGGGAGTTCCGTGAGGTGCCGGTAGCAGTTTTCCACCATGATCACCCCGGCATCCACCAGGACGCCAATGGCGATGGCAATCCCACCCAGCGACATGATATTTGAGGTGACTCCAATGAGCTTCATGGCGATAAAGGAGATCAAGACGGCAATGGGAAGGGTGATGACGATCACCATGGCGCTCTGGAAGTGGAGAAGGAAGATCAACACCACGAGGGATACGACTATCGACTCTTCCGTCAGGGCCCGCTTCAAGGTATGGATGGAGCGCTCGATGAGGTCTGACCGGTCATAGCGGGTGACGATCTTCACTCCAGGGGGGAGGCCCTTTTTCAGGGACTTGATCTTCTCCTTGACCCGGTCGATTACGTCCTTGGCGTTTTCTCCGTAACGCATGACAACGATCCCGCCAACCGCCTCACCCTTGCCGTTTACGTCCAAAAGACCGCGGCGGATGGCGCCGCCAAGCTGGACAACACCCAGATTCTTCACATAGACCGGCGTACCGCGCGCATCAGCGCCCACAACAATATCTTCCAGGTCATGAAGGGATTGGACATAACCAGTACCGCGGATCAGGTACTCGGCATCGGACTGCTCCAGTATCCGGCCACCGACCTCGCTGTTGGAGCGTTTAACTGCATCTACGACATCCCTGATATTGATATTGTAGGCAAGGAGCTTATTGGGATCGAGGTCGATCTGGTACTCGCGCACATAGCCGCCGATGGAGGCCACCTCGGCCACCCCAGGGACGGTTTCCAATTGATAGCGGACAAACCAGTCTTGAATGGTCCTGAGCTTTTCCAGATCATAGCCTTTGCCTTCGATGGTGTACCAGAAGACCTGACCCACGCCGGTACCATCGGGGCCGAGGGTCGGCGTGACCCCTGGAGGCAGAAACGATGCCGCATAATTGAGTCGTTCCAACACCCTGGTCCTGGCCCAATAGATGTCGGCCTTGTCGTCAAATATCACGTAGATCATAGAAAAGCCGAAGGCACTCGACGCCCTCACCGCCTTGACCATAGGAAGCCCCTGGAGGTTCACTACCAAAGGATAGGTCACCTGGTCCTCTACCACCTGGGGCGAACGGCCCGGATATTCGGTATATACGATCACCTGGTTGTCGGAGAGGTCAGGGATGGCGTCGACAGGCGTATGATAGACCGCCCAGATCCCCCAGGCAATGACAAGGGCAAAGATCATCAGGATGATGACCCTGTTTCGGGCGGAATATTCTATTATGCGTTCGATCATGGGGTAATTATCCTTTTTGCTTTTTGCCCGATAAAATCACATCTTCATGCCATCCATCTTCAGATCGCCGTTTTTGGGATTCGGTTTTGGCTTCGGCGCTGGCGCAGATGCGCCCTTGTCATCCCCGGGCATCTTCATCCCCGACATGGAGCCCTGCCCACTGCCCGACCTCAATTGAGCCTCTGAATCGATCAGGTAACCGCCTGATGATGCGACCATATCACCCTCTTTGAGGCCGGAAAGGACCTGGACATAGCCTCTTGCCCTGACACCGGTCTCGATATAGTGCGGCACAAACCTATCCTGCCCCGTCTCAACCCAGACCACCTTACGTCTGCCTGTCTCAATCACGGCGGTCACCGGAACTGCAAGGACCTCGCCAAGAGGCGCCTTAACAGAGACGTCAACGAACATATTGGGCTTCAGCTCCAGACCTGGGTTGTGTATCTCCACCCTCGCCCTTACGGTGCGGGTCTTCGGGTCAAGAAAGGGATAGATGTAAGAGATGCGGCCGTGAAAGGTCTTGCCTGGGAAAGATTGGGAAACGATATCGGCCTCCTGTCCGATCTTCAAAGAATGGAAACTCGTTTTCATAGACCTCCATCTCGACCCAGACGGTAGAGAGGTCGGCAATATCGAAAAGGGGTTCGCCCACGTTCACATACTGCCCTTCCTGGACGAGCTTATCGATCACAACGCCGGAAAGGGGCGTATAGATCGGGAGGTGGATATCGGGCCGCCCCGCCTTTTCCAATGCCTTGATCTGTTGGTCCTTCAATCCAAAGAGCTTAAGCCTCTCCCTGGCGGATGCGACAAGCCCTTCCCCTTCCTGGGAGATGGCCGCAATGGGTGAATCTTTCAACTGATCTCGGCTCCTGACGGCAAGTAAATATTCCTCCTGGCTCGACACAAGGTCAGGTGAGTAGATCTCGGCCACCGGCCTCTTGACCGAGACATAATCACCCACCTTGTTGACATACAACCTGTCGATCCGCCCCGACACCCACGAAGTCACCTTGGCCTGCCGCGCCTGGTCATATGTAACGATGCCCACGGCGTCGATCTCTCTGGAAAGCGGCATCCGCTTCACCTCTGTGACCGCAACGTTGGCCATGACCATCTGGGTTGGTGACAGAGAAACCCCTCTCAAATCCGCCATCTCTTTTGTAGCCACCTTGGCGCCGGCCTGAGCGGCCGCCTGGACGCCCGGCGCCTTCTTGACCTTGACCAAAGTCATGCCGCATATCGGGCAGTTTCCTGGCTTGTCCCTGATAATAAACGGGTGCATGGGGCATGTGTAATAATACTGCGCCGTCTGCCCACCTGCCTGTCCTGGCCAGAATGGAATATGCCATTTCTGTTGCCAAAGATAGCATCCTAGAAAGAGCATAGAGAGGATAAACATGGATATCACAATCTTTTTTCCATTGGTCATGATGAAGGACCTCACGGTTGATTTTGTCTGCCCAGCTCCTTGCCAACCAATGCCTCCAGTCCAGCAAGCTTTATCTGGTAATCGGCAATGGATTCATAATATTCACGCTCATAGTTGAAGAGGGTCATCAGGCTGTCCAGAAGGGTCAAAAAATCCACCTTGCCCACCCGATAATTTATGGTTGCGGACTCCAGATCCTGTTCGGCCTGTGGGATGATGCCTGTCTTGTAGAGCGTTATAAGCTTCTGTCGCTTTTTCATTTGGGCGAGGAGATCTACGATGCCGGAATCGATGTCGTTTCTAAGGCTGTTCAATTCAGCCCTGGCCTCGGCCTCCTCTGCAGCGGCCTCGGCCGCCATTGCATAGCGTCGTGCGCGCCGCACGGGCAGATTGAAGGTGAGCCCAAGGGAATACATATCAAGACCCTCACCGCCCATGGCCGGTTCCCGCTGCATATATTCTAACGATACGTTGAAGTCCGGATAAAATTCCCTTTCTGCGAGCCTGTAGCCCGCATTGGCCTTCTCGATCAGGGCCTGAAGGGCCTTGAGCTTCGGTCGGTCTTTATAGGCCTATTTTCGCAGTTCTTCTGCTGAGAGATTGAGCGGCGTCAGGTCAAAGTCAGGGATCGCGCCGACCGGCGTATCGGCTGGCCGATAGAGGAGGTTGTTGAGGGTCGCCTCAAGGCTTTTCCGCTGCTGCTCAAGGGATATACGCATGTCGAGCATCTTGGATCGCTCCACCTGCGCCTTGTAGATATCCTGCTGTACCCCTTGGCCGACCGCATATCTCGTCTCGGCAATGGTAATGAAGCCGCCGATCACCTTTATATTGTTATCGACAACGGCCGTCGCCTTGTCAACATAATAAAGTCGGTACCAAGTCTCCTTGACCATCCTGGCCAACTCGAGCTTGCGTTCATCGACATCCCATTTTAAGGCCTCGGCCTCATGACTCGCCGCCTCTCCCTTGAGCTCCCGCTTGCCCCAAAACGGGATCTGCTGACTTACGCCTATCACCTTGGCGGTCATACTGTCTTTTTGGAAATCGAGAGGGGTCTTCAGTACTCCATTTTGTATCTTAAACGTCAGCATCGGATCGTCAAGTGAACGGGCCTGTGCGATACGGTTTTTATAGGCCTGCCAGCGGGCCTCTGAGGCCTTGATTTCAGGATTGTTGGCCAGGGCTGCATCGATAAGGTGGGCAAGGTCTTCAGCAGGCTGGGGCCCTGCGGCATAAACCGCCCCGCCTGACCAGGCCGACAAGGCAAACACCATCGCCAGAAAGAAGGCAAAAAAAGGATTCATGACGTCCCCTCTCAACTCAAAAACTGGCTAAAGTTTATTTAGCTAACTTTCAGTGTAACATGCAATAGCTCTGAGCATCTAAATTCAAGATCAACAGATAACAAACAACCTGCAGCCACCGCCATCTAGCGACAGCACAGGGCCGCTACCTCAAGTCGGAGATATCGACACTGCCTGTACTGCCGGCATTTGACAAAAAGCCGACCGTGAGAATATGTCTTGAATCCGAGCTACTTATTTTGGGCAGGCTGGTCAGGCTTGTTTTTTCCAGCTTATGACCGCCCAGCGGACAAGGCGTTCGTATGACATTGAAAGCCCTCCCCCTTCAGGCGCAAGGTGGTCTTTCAGGTAGTTTTCAAGCCTTTCTTCTTCTTCCGGCGTGATATTATCAAACATCCATTTATTCGACTCAAATGCCTCGCCGAAGCTGTCGTATGTCTTTTTGTCCCGAAGGGTAATGAAGGTGACATCGGCCAGTATCCCGAGCTGATGAAGGAGATTGTAGACATATATGTAGTCGGGCCGTTCGGGGAAATCCCGGCCCACGGCCTCAAAGAGCCTCCTGTCCATAGGGCCGTCCCCAACCGGGGCGGAGATATAGACCTGTTTTCTGGCAATGCCATCAAGCTTTAAAAGCGCGGCCTCGAGGTCATCCACGACAATGGACCTCGAGGCTATGGCCACATCATGGGGCCGGATGCCGACAGCATTCCAGTCGTCTTCCCACGAGGCCTTGACAGCCGTTATGTTTTTTATCCCGCGGCAGGCGCATTCCTTCTTTAGGAGTTCAATCATGGCCCCGGAAAAATCTATCGCTGTGATCTCCCTGACCTTATCGGCCAGCGGGATCGCGAGTGTGCCCGGTCCGGAGCCCACATCCAGGACACTCCAGGACGGCTCCGGCGACAGGATCCTGATGAACTCCCTTACATAAGGGCTCTTTGAGGCATGTTTTGCAAAAGATGGGGCGCGCCTGTCCCACACATCCGGTCCCTTGCGCCTCTTTTCCCTGGCCCTTGCCTCTTTCCAAAGCCTGCTCCAATCAATCTTCGGAAGCTGCATATCATTAAGACCTAAAATATAAATTTCTCAGTTTTTTCATTTAAAAAGGCCTTAAATTCACCATAAAGCTCCCAAAAGAGACGAATCGCCTCCCTGCCGGCGTCCGTAAGCCGCGTCCCGCCTCCGCCCTTGCCACCGGTCGAGGTCTCGACAAGCAGGCGTCCGGCGCCCCGATTCATGGAATCAACGAGGTCCCAAGCGTGCTTGTAAGACATGTCCATTGAACGCGCAGCCTGCGATATGGAGCCGTACTCGGCTATCCTTTGAAGGAGTGTGACCCTGCCGAACCCAAGAAATGTCTCCCCGCCCGGCCCCTCGATCCATATGCGGCCCTTGATGACGTAGCCGTCTTTTGAAAGGGACACATCCGGCAGGGCCTTATCCTTGTCTGACGGGGCAAATTTGGGGCGCAATCTCCTAGACATATTCTAATAAAATAACATCGGGCATGCCATGTCAAGGCAAGAATACAGATCAGGCAGCGTTTCGCCTATGCCAGGATTTCACGTTATCTGAGATGACATCGAAAAAATTACGGTAACTTGCTACCCAATATGGGCAAAAAGTTACCCAATGACAGTTTCGAATCTTACTTTTTATTTTGAAATCACTAAAAAATTTTGACCAAAAATTTTGGCACAAGGCTTGCTTTAATTTCTTTATAAAATCAGCAAAGCTTACGGAGGTTTTATGGAACCGAACAGATATCTGTTTATTTGTCTGCTTTTACTCCTCTCTTTCTGCCTTGTTCCTTATGAAGCCCTTGCGAAGGATGAATTATTCCTGTGCGGGGTCGTGAAGAATGTGAATATCAAGACAGGCATGGTTACAGTGGATGTGAAGTCCGGCAGTTGTCCTGGCGTAAGACAGTTTCAACTAATCGCGCCCCAAGCCGCTTCGCTCTTTATCGTCGGTGAAAAGAAATGCTTTCCCATAGACAGCAGCCATTGCAACGACAATATCATCCATAAAATCCTCATCAGGGAGTAGGCGTTATGAAAGGATTCTCCGGGACAATCTGCTGGCTAGTGGTCTTTTTAGGTCTCAGCGGCCCATTGTTTACAGGGGCGCTGTCATATGCTGCAATGAATGACTACTGTCAGGCGCCGCCATTTGTCACCGAGGCCGTGCAGCCAAATGTCATGCTGACGGTCGATGTCAGTG
>NZ_JBMFRG010000083.1:0-6548 GCF_049968175.1 Dissulfurimicrobium sp. | reverse complement strand
GAGAGATATTGCCTATAGGAGGGGTTACACAGAAGATAGAGGGCTTTTTTGATCTATGCAAGGCGCACGGACTTACAGGAAGTCAAGGGGTAATCATCCCTAAGGCAAATGTAAAGGACCTGATGTTGAAAGAAGAGGTTGTCGGGGCGGTGGAGGCAGGTAGATTCCATATCTGGGCTATAGAGACCGTAGAGGAAGGCATTGAGATACTTACAGGCATCCCCGCAGGGGTCAGAGATGTGGATGGGAATTATCCGGAGGGAACCCTCTTCTATTTAGTCGATCTGAGGCTTCAGGAATTGGCCGAGGCGGCCAAGAGCTATGGCCATGAGGAAGAAGGCGTAATGGAGGAGGCGGCGGAAGGGGCTGGGTCTTAATAGACCCACTTGCCTTTGGTATAGCGGAATATCTCAGTGACAGGCACCTCTTCAACGGGTGTGCCAGGGTCATTCAGGGCGTCTTGCCGTGTAGGACCTTTTTTGAGGACCTGTTTTTCGGAATAATAAATCATTCCTACATAAGGTGTTTCTTTCGAGCCTGTTCTTTTTATGGAAATATTGCATTCAGGCCCGTAGCAGACATATCTTCCGACATATACACCATCCCGTTCTAATGGTTCGAGCCTGATTTTTTTTGAATTTTCTCTACTTATAGCCTCCAGCTTGGCCATCCATGCCTTTGCAAATCGTTCAAAGCTTTGTCTGATTTCATCGTCACTCAGTCTAGTTTTTTTATCTTGGCGGTTATTTGCGACATATTGATGGTTGTTTTTGATTCTATCGCCACTGCTGGCAAAGATCGTTTGAGGATACGACAGTACTGCCAAGGCGATTAACCCCAGCAGTACTGTCGCAACTGATATAAGAGTTGCTTTTTTCTCAAGAATCATGGAATGAGCAACTGTTTTGATCAATCAAGTATCTTGAACTCTACGCGACGGTTCATGGCCCTGCCTTCCGCTGTCTTGTTGCTGGCGATAAAATGGGTTTTGCCATAGCCGATCGTCTGGATCTTGTCGGCATTTATTCCATGTTGTACTAAGAACTTCTTTACAGATTCAGCACGTCTTTCTGAGAGTTTTAAGTTGTATGCAACTGTACCAATAGAGTCACAATAGCCTTCAACGACTACCTTCACATCAGGATGGGCCTTGAGTATCTCGACGGCCTGCTCAAGCACCGGCACGAATTCCTTTTTGATGTTTGATTTGTCAAAGTCAAAGTTGATGCCTCTGAGGACGATTTTTTCCTTCACCACTGGTGGTGGCGGCGGCGGTGTCTCTACCTTGGTTTCAGGCATAGGTGCTGGTGGTTCTACCTTTGGGGCCGGTGCTGGTGCCGGCGGTTTGACCTCTTCTTTTGCCATCAGAGCGCCTATGATGCCGCCTATTAGGGCGCCACTAGCAGCCCCAATCATCGCTCCGTTGCCTGTCGCTGCATCTCTGTTGCCATTGTCGCTGCCGTTGCCGATAGCCGCGCCAGCGCCGCCGCCTATAACCGCTCCTACGGCAGCGCCCTTAAGAAATCCCTTTTGGCGGGCTGACATATTTGCGCAACCGGTTGTCATTGTGACGGCGCATAGCATCGCTACACCTATCTGCCAAATTTTTTTCATAGAACCTCCTTTCTCCTCTTTTAATGATTTTAAAGATAGCGCAACAGTTGTCTCTTTGTCAAGGAGCCAGCACCTCTGTCTATTTATCATATCTCTTAACCTCTGATCCTACCTTATTGAGGAATGAAGTGAATGTCATGGATGCATGACATGCCCGCCTGTCAATAAAAATAGATTGCGGAGCATCTCCGGTCGTATTGCAGACTCCCAGTGACCTGTAACAGAGGCCAATATCCATGCACCGAAGATCAGGGTGATGGTTAGGGCGGCGACACCCAATGGAGAAGGCTTGATACCTAGCAGTGTATTGAGTCCAAGGCAATTTTTTACAGGACAGACGCCGATGCACTCCATGCAGCCCTGACACTCAGGGGTGCGCACTGCTGTTTTTTTGTGCACTTCTATGCAGGCTGGGCATATCTTTGTACACCTTTTGCAGTTGATGCAGAGTGTCTCGTCACGCTTCACATGGATGGGGCTGAAGAGCGCCATAACGCCGAGGAGCGCCCCATATGGGCACAGATACCTGCACCATGGATTTCTGAGGATGATGGACAGGGAGGTGATGACCACCAGAAAGACGACCGTCGTCAGGGATGGCTTAATGAAAAATAGGAGCATCTTTATATCAACAAGCATGTTGTAGGGGCTTGACATAAAGGCCGCGATGGACTGCCCATCCATGCGAAAGAGGATTATGTAGAGAAAAAAGGAAAGAAGTATGTATTTTAATGAATAAAGGGGTATGGATGGCCAGCCCTTAAGACAGAAGGAGAGCCCAAACCTCCGGCCAAGGCCCTCGAAGAGATTGGAGATGAGGCCAACGGGGCAGACCCAGCCACAGACGCCCTTGCGGAACAGGAAGGCCGCCAGCAGGACTGCTATGAAGATGGCAAGCCCGGCGGGGTGTATGGCATCGAACTGGCCCGTGAGCACCAGGTGTTTCAAGGCGGTCAGCGCCCCGATGGGCAGAAAGGCCTCGACAGAGGGGAATTTGGGCGCATAGACATTGCTTTGTCCACTTACCCACAGGTAGTAGCGGTAGAATCGGTAACCGGCATAGAGAAGATATAGTGAAAAGGCCAACTGCACAGCCCTTCTTGCATATCGAACAGGGATAATTAAAGACATAGCGATAAATTAGAACCAGAATTCAGGGTATTTTCTTCTCTTTTTTAAGATTTTGGGGCACTCGTCCTAATACATCGCGGCTGGATGCCCCATAGCGTTTTAAATCAGCCTATTTTTTTCTGGTCTTGACGGTAGCCTTAAAGTGCGCCTGCCGCATCTCCTGGGCAAGCTCCTTGATCTCCACCAGGTCCTTCTTCATCTTGGCGTAGCCGTACCAAGTGGCGTAATCCGGGTTCATGTGGAAGGTGGCCTGGAATGCCTTCATCCTGTGGTCCATGAACATCTCATAGAGTATCTCCTCGACCTTGGTGTTTACGTCATAGAAGGTAAGGAGATCAGGATAGGCATAGGCCTGACCAGGTTTTTTCTGAATGATGCCGTCCTGATAAAGCCCAGCCACAGTGGCTATAGCCTCGGCGAACAGTTTATCCGCGGCCTTCACCATCTTATCTGCATTCTGGATGTTTGCATCGACGAATGCAGGCGAATGGCACTCTTTGCACACATCAACTATGCGCCTTCTTTCTGCTTCAAAGTCTTCTTTCGTAAGCCTTGCGACCTTGCCGGCCTTTACCACATCAAGCCTTGCCGTGGGTTTTCCGTTCGGGTCAAGCACGCCCAGACCCTTTAAAATAGTAGCGCGGTATCCCATCCACTCCGGATCGTCCTCGGGAAGCCTTACGGCCAGGAAG
The DNA here is from genome assembly GCF_049968175.1 of Dissulfurimicrobium sp. Classification (NCBI taxonomy): domain Bacteria; class Deltaproteobacteria; genus Dissulfurimicrobium; species Dissulfurimicrobium sp. The sequence continues at coordinate 3,111 of NZ_JBMFRG010000083.1, read as the reverse complement.
CCCCAGGCTGAAAAGACCCTGTGATTACCCTTTGGCATGTGGCATGTCTGACATTTCGGCGCCCTGTCTTTGTTCTTGGGATCAATGGTCCGTTCCATGAGATAGGTCACGCCGTGTTTGGAGCCTGACCACATCTCCCACTGTGGGTGATCAAAGCCCATGTGGCAGGTCTCGCACGCCTCGGGTTCAGAGGCCTCGGCCTTTGAGAATGCGTGCCTGGTATGGCAGTTCTGGCAATCCATACCATATTTGTAGTACTTTCTGCCCTCTGTCTGACGATCGGCCTGGGTCTTGAGGCCTAGGGTATGGCAGCCTCCGCAGCCCTTCTGCCCCTCTACAAAGGCCTTGGGCTGCATGTGCGTATAGGGCATGGCCTGGAGCGCCACAAGGCCGAGCGCATGTTTTCCTTCGAGGTACTGGTTGGCCTGTTCCGGATGGCACTGTTTGCAGGTCTCGATGGTCGGCAGTTTCGCCTTGTCGACGTCTTTTTCGCTCATGTGGTCGCTTCCATGGCAGTCAGCACATGTAAGCACCTTCGCCATCTTACCTCGGTTGAAGTCTTTCACCATCATGGGCGTGATTTTTACGTGACAGTCTTCACATGGTGAAGGCTTTGCGATAGCTGTCCCCATGCCGATAAAGCTGAACAAACCAAATAAAAAGAGATAAAAAACCCAGGACATTTCCCATGACAAATCCTCCCTTTTAATTAAGTATAAAAATTAAAGACACCCCCAACCTAAAACACGTCTTTCACCGCACCTTCCAGATAACCACCCCCCTTTTTTTAGATTTATGCCGTCAATCCAGCAGTTCGCCCCGTGCGCTGACGACTATCTTTTTAAGCGGGATCGAGACACCCGCCCCTTCCATGGCCTTGTTCAAAATGCCCAGCATGGAAGAACAGCACGGCACCTCCATGATGACCGTCGTAAGCGATTTTATCTGGGCTTTTTTGAATATCTCAATAAATCTTTCCACATATTCATGGGCGTTGTCAAATTTGGGGCAGCCTATAAGCAGGACCTTGCCTGGCAGGAGGTCCATGTGAAAGGCCGGATAGGAAAAGGCGGTGCAGTCAGCCGCCACCAGGAGGTCCGCCCCTTTAAGAAATGGTGCGGCAGGCGGGACAAGCCTTATCTGCACAGGCCAGTGAGTAAGCGCGGAGCGGAGAGAGCCAAAATTGACCGGCTGATTGGCCCTGGCGCATGCGTCTTTTTGAGGACCAAATTCCTGCACGAGCGTGGACGGGCAGCCGCAGCCCAGCGCCGCTCCTTGAATCGCACCCTTGGTCTCGGCAGGCATTGGACCGCTCAGGTGTCTATGGGCCGCCTCTTCATCGAAGTCATCGGCAACTCTTTCTACAATCCTCAGCGCCCCTTGAGGACATTCGCCGAGGCAGGCTCCGAGGCCGTCGCAGTATCTCTCGGCCACAAGCCTTGCCTTGCCGTCTATTATCTGGATCGCCCCCTCAGCGCAGGACGGGACGCACTTGCCACAGCCGTTACAGAGGGCCTCATCAATCTCAATGATCTTTCTCAACGTTTTCATCTTTGTTTTCCTTTTTTGTCTCTTTTTCTTTTAGGAGTCTCTCGCGTTCTTCCCAGAGTTCCTTTGGCAGACTCCCGATGCACTCCTTGGCATAGGGACAGTAGGAAGCGCAGCCCATGTCCAGGTTGGGGTTCCGGATCTTATGCCCGCAGTTCGGGCATGTACGCCAGGCATCGTCTTTGAAAAATTCCACATCGTCGCCGCAATTGGGACACTTGGTCTCAAAGATGGCGTCTGACCTCCAGTATCTCGTGTCCTGCCCTGGGCATTTCATATCTAGCCCCCGTAAGTGTTTGACAAGGAGGGTCTTGTCCCTCCTTGTCGTCGTGTTTGTTGTAATTACCCCAAAATGGCCTTCAGGTCTTCATCCGGGGTGGTTATAGGTTTGATGTCATAGTTCCTGACCAATACATCGAGCACATTGGGCGTAATAAACGCTGGAAGGCTCGGCCCAAGTCTTATATTTTTTATGCCCAGAGAGAGAAGCGTCAGCAGGATCGCGACAGCCTTTTGTTCGTACCAGGAAAGGACCATTGAGAGCGGCAGCTCATTTACGCTGCAATTAAACGCCTTGGCAAGGGCGACCGCGATCTGGATGGCTGAGTATGCGTCGTTGCACTGGCCGATGTCTAGGAGCCTCGGGATGCCGTCTATGTCTCCAAGGTCCTTGTCGAAGAAGCGGAACTTGCCGCAGGCAAGGGTGAGGACAATGCAGTCCTTTGGCACCTTTTCCACAAATTCAGTGTAGTAGTTGCGCCCTGGTTTTGCCCCGTCGCAGCCAGCCACCAGGAAGAAGCGGCGGATATTGCCTGCCTTTACCGCCTCGATCACCTTGTCCGCAACGGACAATATGGCGTTTCTTGCAAAGCCCACCATCACCGAGCCCTTATTCGTGTCTTCAGCAAAACCAGGCATCTCCAGGGCCTTTTTTATCACAGGGCCAAAGTCCCGGTTCTTTATATGTGCGACATCCGGCCAGCCCACAAGCCCGCTTGTGAATATGCGGTCTTTATAGGAATCAAGCGGTTTCTGGATGCAGTTTGTGGTCATCACGATCGGCCCGGGAAACCATGGAAACTCCTTGTGCTGGTTCTGCCAGGCCGTACCATAGTGGCCATAGAAGTGAGAATACTTCTTAAGGCCTGGATAGCCGTGGCATGGGAGCATCTCACCGTGCGTATAGACATAGATGCCCTTTCCTTCGCTCTGCTTCAGTATCTCTTCGAGGTCCTTGAGGTCGTGACCGGATACCAGGATGGCCTTTCCTTTCTTTGCCCCCAGCGGTACCTTTGTCGGCACAGGGTGGCCGTATGCGCCGGTGTTTCCGGCATCCAGAAGCTCCATGGCCCTCAAGTTTATCTCGCCGCATTTTAAGACAAGGCCGACCCAGTCGTTAAGGCCAAGGCCCTTGTCAAGGGTTGCGGCAAGCGCCTCATGGATGAAGGCATAGACCCTGTCGTCTTCCTGACCAAGTATCTGGGCATGGTCTGCATAGGCTGCGACGCCTTTAAGTCCATAGACCATGGTCTCACGAAGGGAGCGGATGTCAGGATCAATGGC
>NZ_JBMFRG010000082.1:0-6848 GCF_049968175.1 Dissulfurimicrobium sp. | reverse complement strand
GTCTCGCTGTGCTGTTCTTTAACAAGTCTTTCCACTGTATCAACTACGTCTTGGATGGAATTGAGCTTGACCTGCCCGTCAGGGATGTCGATGTCAAATTCATTCTCAAGGGCGAAGAGGAAATCAACCTTGTCGAGGGAGTCAAGCCCCAAGCTGTCGATGGTCATCTCTGGTCTTAACGCATCTTCCTTAAAATCAAAGTTTTCGAGAAATACCTTTTTAATCCTTTCTAATGTCTGCATCTCGTTTGAATTCTTTCCTTAAGTAAATTCCTGTTGAGAATAACAGGTATGGCCCTTATGCGCCGCATCGCTTAAGCAGACACCCAAAGAGCTCAATAAAGAGGTCCATCTCTTCATAGCTGATGGTAAGGGCCGGTGCAAGGGTGAAGGCGTTTTTGTAATATCCTCCGACATCGAGCACAAGGCCGTATCTTTTCCCGTTAATCCCTATGTCACCCTTCATGCCCTCCTGGAATATAGCGTCGGTAAGGACCCTGTTTGGCGTAATGCCGTCTGTTTCGGTAAGCTCAACCCTGATAGCAAGACCCAGTCCGTCGACATCTCCAATTACCGGATGCCTTTTTTTAAGATCTTTTAGTCTGGATAGAAGATATGCACCTTTTTCGGCGACAAGGGCCTCTATATTGTTGCGGCTTATATAGTCCATAACAGCGAGACCAGCAGCGGCGCCAAGGGGATTGCTTGAAAAGGTCGAGTGTGTTGAACCTGGGGGAAATATCTCAGGATTGATAAGTTCTTCCCTTGCCCACAGGCCTGAGAGCGGATTGAGGCCGTTTGTAAGGCTCTTGGCGAATGTTACCACATCGGGTCTGGTGTTAAAGTGCTCTATGGCCCAGAGTTTTCCTGTGCGGTAAAACCCCATCTGGATCTCGTCATCCACAAGGAGTATCCCGTACCTCTTCAATATCTCGCTGAGTCTCTGGAAATATTCAGGCGGCGGGACTATATATCCGCCAGTCGCCTGAATGGGCTCTATGTAAAACGCCGCATACTCGACTTCGTTGTCTTTTTTGTCTATCACGCCGTAGTATTCACTCTCAAAGAGACGTTCGAACTCCTTTATGCAGTAATAGTCACAGGTTCCACGCTCCATTTTGTAGAAGCAGCGGTAACAGTAAGGAAATGGGATAAACGCCGCCCTGTTTGCAAAGTGTCCGTATCTCCTTCTGTATCTGAAACTGCTCGTTATCTCAGTCGCGCCAAGGGTGCGGCCATGATAGCCGCCCATGAATGCGAACATAAGGGATTTGCCGTCTTTGAAATTTCTAATGAGCTTCAAGCTGTCTTCAATAGCCTGGGCCCCACCTACATTGAAATGCACCCTGCCCTTCTTTCCGAATCTCTTCTCGGTCTCCATGGCGATCCTGGCTGCAAGCATGATCTTTTCTTTGTGCAGGTACTGAGACGCCACCTGAGGGAGGGTCGCCATCTGGCAGTTATGGGCCTCTTCTATCTCCTTGTTTCTGTAACCAAAATTCACGGCCGAATACCACATCTGCATGTCGAGATAAGGCCTGTCTTCAATGTCAAAGAGCCACGATCCCTCGCCTCTCTTGAAAATGATCGGTTCTTTTGAATAGTGTACGGTATCTCCATAAGAGCAATAGCGGCTCTCGAGCTCTAGGAGCTCCTTTTTCGTTATATTATATTGCATCCAGGCTGTATCCCTTCTTTATCTGTAGTTCTTCCTGAGACAGGAACAAATTTCAAGAATGCCTTGAAATCCCTCTCGATCTCGGCAAAATCTGCAAATTCTGAATATGCTATCCCTATCGTCCGGCAATAATCAGTAAGTTTACCCTTAGAAAAGACATAAGACGCCTTACCTGCCAGACAAAAATCGCTGCGGCCGTCGCCGATATGTATAATCGGCCGCCCACAGGCAAGCATGTCTGCAGTTCTGCATTTGCATGTGCCATTCCTGCAACCTTCACTTGAATTAAAGATCGTCTTCAATCCATGGCCACAGGTCGACAAATCGTTAGCATATATGGGGACGCCATCAATACCCGCCTTCTTGAATATGCTGTCGATAATACATCTAAACCCATCGCTTATAACCGCAAACCGTATGTCCATCCTCTTCAAAAAACCGACAAAATCAGCAAAGTAACGGTCTATCTGAAGGCTGCAGGCATATTTAATAATCCTTTCAAGCGGCTGGTCTATCAACGACATCTGAAGGGAAAGACACTCTCGTGATCCGATTTGCCCGGCCTCCCAGAGCCTTTCAGCCTCCTCCCAACCAGATCTGGCAAATTCCTTTATAACCGCATCGGTTATATCAGAGGCGGTTATGGTACCGTCGAAATCAATAGTTACAAATATGTCAACCCCCTGTAAAAACGTCACTATATCATTTGGTTTCTTCATTTCTGGTTTCTTCATTTCTCGACACATCTTCCTTTTTTGGCTCAAGCATGGATCTATCCTTAATTATTATCTCCATCCTCTATAGCCTTTTTAAACTCGCGGATGCTCTTTCCAAGCCCCTCACCAAGTTGGGGCAGCTTGCCGGGCCCAAAAATAAGCAAGGCGATCGCCAAGATTATCAAGAGATGCATGGGTTGAAACAGTCCTTCAAACATACCGCCTCCTTTGCCCTTTTGTTTATAAAAAAGGATGGGGAAAATTATATTTTTAAATAAATAAACGCTAAAGATTAACGGAATATTTCATAGGGATTACATGGATGTAAATTGCCACCTTTTCTTGGCATTAGTAAAGCAAAAATCTCGACCTCAGCCTCAAGAATTCTTCCATATCCCTATGCCATAGGGATTCGATTCCCTCAAGTCCATCTCCTACCTCGACCGCCTTTCTTACGGTCTCGCTTCCGATGATCAAATCAATGGGTAGCCGCTCAAAATCATATTCATAAGGCGGTTCCCTCCACTGAAAGTCAATGGGATGGAGTTTCTTTGCAAGTGAAACGATAGACAGCGTAGTTAAATACGGACGGTAACGGCGCTTGTCAATCACATGTATTTGAAAACCTCGGCACCTTTTTCCTGCCCACTTGTGGAAGGTTGGCTCAAAATATTGCTCTCTCAGAACAAAACCAGGAAGTGCCAGCCTCTCGACAGCGGACTTGAACCGTACGATATCCAAATATGGGGCACCGAAGACCTCGAAAGGCCTGGTGGTCCCCCGGCCCTCCGACAGATTCGTCCCTTCAAGCACCACCTGGCCTGGATATACCAGGGCGGTATCAACAGTCGGGATATTCGGAGACGGCCAGATCCACGGAAGACCTGTATCCTGGAAATCCATGTCCCTGCGCCACCCATCCATTCTGACTACATGGAGCTCAAGATCAAGGTCTTCGAGCCAGACAAAAAATCTTGCAAGCTCACCCACTGTCATGCCATGCCGCATCGGTATGGGGGCAAGACCTACAAATGACTTAAGCCCTTCATCCAGGAGGTTTCCTTCTACGAGACAACCGCCTATTGGATTAGGGCGATCAAGGACGACCATACCTATGCCAGCCTTGGCGCAGGCCTTCATGGCAAGATACATGGTCCAGATGAAGGTATAGACCCTGCAACCGATATCCTGAATATCTACAAGAAAGAGTTCTATATCATAAAGCTGCCACGGCTCAGGCACCCTTGACCCACTATATAGGCTATAGACAGGTATGTTTAATCCTGTGTCCCTCTCATGGGGGGATTCCACCATGTTGTCCTGTTTTTCAGCGAAAAGACCATGTTGAGGCGTAAAGATTGCCCTCAGTTGCCCTGGAAAACGGGTATTTATGAGGTCTTTTGCATGTCTCAACGAGGCGTCAACCGAGGCCTGATTGCATAGAAGCCCTAAGCGCCGACCCATTATCCAACCAGGCGGATCCGACAAAAGGCGTTCGAGTCCGACGCTGATGCAAGTCACAGTCTCATCACCATACCATACGCACCTTTAAGCCCCGTTCGTTCAAGTATTCCTTGATCTGGCGTACGGTATACGTGCCATAATGGGTCATCGAGGCAATAAGGGCGGCATCCGCCCTTGCTTCGGCAAGGACCTGATAAAGATGTTCAGGGTGGCCTGCACCGCCTGAGGCAATGACGGGTATGCCTACCGACTCTGAAATCATCCGGGTGAGGTTCAATTCATAGCCCTCCTGCGTCCCATCCGCGTCTATGGAGTTTAGACAGATCTCGCCAGCACCGAGCCTTTCGGCCTCTTTAGCCCACCAAAGTGCATCGATCCCCGTATAAATACGCCCTCCATTGATGACTATCTCATAGCCAGACGGGATCTTTGCAGATGTCTCTACACGCTTTACATCCATCCCAAGGACTATGCATTGATTCCCGAAGGCCTTTGCGCCTTCGCTTATAAGTCCAGGATTTTTTACCGCAGCGGAGTTGACGCTTACCTTCTCGGCCCCGGCCAGAAGCACCTCGCGCATATCCTCTACGGTTCTAATCCCTCCCCCTACAGAGAATGGAATGAATATCTCCCCGGCTACCTGGCGTACCACATCAATCATGATGGGGCGATGATCGCTTGAGGCGGTTATGTCATAAAAAACAAGCTCATCCGCCCCTTCTTCGTAATAAAACCTGGCCATAGCAATCGGGTCACCGATGTCAACATTACCTTTAAACCTTATGCCCTTAGTGGTCTTTCCATCCCTTACATCCAGACATGGTATGATCCGTCTGCTCAGCATCATGGCCTCCACTTGCAGAAGTTTTCCAATATCTTCAGTCCAGGCCGACCACTCTTTTCAGGATGAAATTGTACGGCCACAAGGCTCCCCTTGGCCAGTGCAGAGGAAAACTTTACGCCATATTCAGTTAACCCCATGATCAAACGCTGTTCAGCAGGATCAGGATAATAGGAATGTACGAAATAGTATTCTGAATCCTCATGACAACCCGTAAATACAGGATGCATCCCTATCCATTCGACCCTGTTCCACCCCATGTGCGGTATCTTAAGACGCGCATTACCATCAAAAAGGGGATCAGGGAATCGTCTGACCCTTCCCGAAATTAGACCAAGACAAGAGGCTCCATCTTCTTCGCTGTATTCAAAGATTATCTGGGTGCCGAGGCATATGCCTAGGATAGGCCTTGAGGCTGCAAAGGCCTCTTTCAAAACATCATCAAGACCGAGAACCTTAAGCTCCATCATGGCCCGGCCGGCCGCACCAACCCCAGGGAATATGATATGATCAGCCGTCATGATCTTTTTACGATCATCGGTTATTTCACATGTAAAACCGAGATATGTCAGCGCCCTTGCCACGCTGGCAAGATTCCCTGCCCTATAGTCAATAATCGCTATCATGGCGATTAACTTAAACACATAAGGCCCTTTGATTCAAGCTTTTTGGAGGGTTGCCACCTGTTTATCGGTTTATTATTGACAGACCTGCTAAGCATACCTACATTGGAGATTGTTTTGAATCTGCTTAATCGCCTCTAAATATGCCGAAAGGAGATAAAAAATGGATAAATTGACTGCAGGCTTAAAATCGACAAAAAGACATATACCATCTTGCGTATTTTTGGTGTCGCTGCTGTTCTTGCTCTCCGGCTGCGGTTACAACACCATTCAACAGCAGGATGAGGCAGTCAAGGCTGCATGGGCAGAGGTGTTGAATCAGTATCAAAGGCGGGCCGACCTTGTCCCCAATCTCGTAAAGGTCGTCCAAGGCTATGCAGCCCATGAAAAAGGTGTCCTAACGCAGGTCACAGAGGCCAGGGCAAAGATCGGAAGCATACAGGCATCAGAAGAACTCCTGAGGAATGAAGAGGCCTTCAAGCGCTTCATCAAGGCCCAGGCGGAAATGACATCGGCCCTATCAAGACTTCTAGCCGTCTCCGAAAACTATCCCCAGCTAAAGGCCGACGGCCTCTTCCGCGACCTACAGGCCCAGTTGGAAGGCACTGAAAACCGCATAGCGGTGGCAAGAAACCGCTATATAAAGGCAGTAGAGGCCTATAACGTGACCATACGCTCCTTTCCTAGCAACCTAACTGCCAAGGCCTTCGGATATGCCCCAAGACCCACCTTTCAACCGGAAAACGAAGGTGCAGTCTCCAAACCACCTGCGGTTGATTTTGACATCCATACCAATGAGAAGGCCATACCCGCATCAAAATGACCCTATCGAGGCGAAAGGCGCTGCACTTCATCGCAGCGCAACGGCTTCTTCTATGTTTATTTGCCTTATTTGCGCTGTTGCTTTCGGCAGCAGCCTATGCACAGGGACTCCAGCCCATTCCAGAACTCAGCGCCCGCGTTACCGACTTGACGGGGACACTTTCGAACATACAAAAGACGGAGCTCGAATCAAAGCTTGCAAAACTTGAAGAGAAAAAGGGCAGTCAGATAGCTATCCTGATGGTGCCTACCACAAAGCCTGAGGATATAGCATCCTTTTCAATCCGCGTGGCCGAGGCCTGGCAGCTTGGCAGAAAAGGGGTTGACGACGGCGTCCTGATACTGGTAGCTAAAAACGACAGAAGAGCCCGTATAGAAGTAGGCTATGGGCTCGAAGGGACTATCCCCGATGCAGTTGCCAAAAGGATCATAAGCGAGATCATGGCGCCGCGTTTCAAAGACGGTGACTACTACGGAGGATTGTCGGCAGCAGTAGATGCACTGGCTGGGTTCATAGAAGGGGAACCGCTTCCGGTGCCTAATATGCAAAAGACCCCTGCGACTGCACAGACAGGTGCGGCAGGATTCTGGCAAACACTCGTCTTAATCATCCCGTTCATGATCATACTGGGTATTGTTACAGCCAGAATATTAGGCCGCATCCTGGGTGGCTTGATCGGTTTTTTTGTTGCAACCATGGCCGTT
>NZ_JBMFRG010000081.1:0-6861 GCF_049968175.1 Dissulfurimicrobium sp. | reverse complement strand
CTATCACGCGGGCATGAGCGACCAAAAGCTTATGACAGGGTGTTTCCTTAAAGACATGGATCAGTCCGGCGGCGGGCTTTGCCTGTGTGAGTGTTTTATTGAGGTAAGGCGGAGCCCCAAAAATCCGAAGAGGAGCGTTGAGCTATGAACAAATACATGCTTTATCTCAATTCAAAGCGTTGCATAGGGTGTCATGGCTGTGAGGTGCACTGCAAGGTCAACAAGGGACTCCCGGTCGGCCCTATTCTGTGTGAAATAAGCCATGAACCGTTGAAGGCCGTAAAGGGTGTGCCCAAGTCCGAGTTCCATTTCAGGTCCTGCTATCACTGTGAAGATCCTTTCTGTGTCCCTATCTGTCCGACCGGCGCCATGCAAAAGCGGTCGGACGGCATAGTTTTTGTGGATCAGGAAAAGTGCATAGGCTGTATGGCCTGCGCCGGGGCGTGTCCGTGGGGTGTGCCTCAGTTCAATCCGGCTACAGGAAAGGCGATTAAATGCGACTATTGCATGGACAGGGTCGATCAGGGGCTCAGACCAGCATGCGTGGCAAAGTGTACGACCCATGCCTTAAAGTTTGTAGCCCTTAAAGAACTCTGATAACCTTGACAGGCAGCTGAAAATCAACAGCCGCTCTCTTTGCGAAAACCGGAAAGGAGCGGCTTGTTTTTTGGTTGAACCGAGCGGCTACGTACCCATAGCCCACGATCCGAGATATCTTGCCTGCTCATCCGTCAACCGGTCGATATCGATGCCCATACTGATGAGCTTAAGCCTTGCTATCTCACGATCTATCTCTTCAGGGACGCCATAGACCTTCCGTTCGAGTTTTTCAGCGTTTTTTGCCATGTATTCCGCACACAGGGCCTGGTTGGCGAAGCTCATGTCCATAACGCTCGATGGATGACCTTCCGCAGATGCAAGGTTTATAAGTCGTCCTTGGCCCAGGACATAGATGCGTCTTTTGTTGACGATAGTATATTCCTCGACGAATGGCCTTATAGTCCTCTTGGCCTCTGTGATATCGGAAAGGTCATTGAGGTTCAGTTCTACATTGAAGTGGCCTGAATTTGCAACTATGGCCCCATCCTTCATTTTAAGGAAGTGTTCCTTTCTTATAACATGGATATCTCCTGTTACGGTGCAGAAGAAATCGCCGATCGGGGCCGCTTCGGCCATAGGCATGACGTCATAGCCGTCCATTACCGCCTCGAGGGCCTTTAGCGGATCAACTTCGGTTACTATCACCCTTGCACCCATGCCTTTTGCCCTCATTGCTACACCTTTGCCGCACCATCCGTATCCGGCCACTACAAAGACACTCCCCGCTATAAGTCTGTTTGTGGCCCTTATGATGCCGTCAAGTGTAGATTGGCCGGTGCCATAGCGGTTATCGAATAGATGTTTGGTGTTCGCATCATTTACTGCTATGATTGGATATCTGAGTACACCGTCCTTGGCCATGGCCCTGAGTCTTATGACGCCTGTGGTGGTCTCCTCTGTGCCGCCTATAATGTCTTCAAGAAGCCCTTCTCTCTCGGTGTGGAGTGTTGAGACGAGGTCGGCGCCGTCATCCATGGTGACATTCGGTTTTGCATCAAGTACCGCGCGGAGATGGGCGTAATAGGTCTCGTTGTCTTCGCCCTTTATGGCAAAGACAGGGATGGCGTCGTATTTTACCAGCGAGGCAGCAACATCATCTTGCGTGCTCAATGGGTTGGATGCGCACAGATATACCTCTGCCCCGCCTGCTTTGAGTGTCCGGACAAGGGACGCAGTCTCTGTTGTGACGTGGAGACAAGCACCGAGCCTCATGCCTTTTAAAGGCTTTTCAGTCTCAAAACGTTCCTTGATCTGATTTAATACCGGCATGCTCTTTGCCGCCCATTCAATGCGGAGGCAGCCGTCTTCGGCAAGTCCGATATCTTTTATGTGATGATCCATGTCTTCCTCCTAGAGCCCAGCCTGGTCTTTTAAAGTTTCCACCATGTCGAGACGTTCCCATGTGAATTCGGGTTCCATCCTCCCGAAGTGGCCATATGCGGCAGTCTTTTTGTATATAGGCCGCCTAAGATCCAGATATTCGATTATATCCCTTGGCTTAAAGCTAAAGTTCTTCTCTATGAGTTCAACTATGCGTCCCTGCGGTATCCTCTCTGTATTGTAGGTGCGCACGTTTATTGCTAGTGGCCTCGGCACCCCGATAGCATAGGCCACCTGGACCTCGCACTCACCGGCGAGGCCGGCTGCCACGATATTTTTGGCCACATACCTGGCCATATAGGACGGAGAGCGGTCTACCTTGGTCGGGTCTTTCCCGGAGAATGCACCGCCGCCGTGATGCCCGCGTCCCCCGTATGTGTCGACGATGATCTTCCTGCCTGTAACGCCGCAATCGGCAAGCGGTCCACCTACGACGAATCTACCTGTGCTGTTTATGAAGAATTCAGTCTCCCTGGTGAGGTGTTCGGGGGCCACGATCTTTTTTATTACCTCTTCTATAACGGCTTCTTCTATCTCTTTATGGCTCACTTGAGGTTCATGCTGGGCTGCTACCACTATTGAGTATGCGGCGATTGGTTTGTGATCTTCATAGCGGATGGTTACCTGGGTCTTGCCGTCCGGTCTCAGGAAGGGCAATATCCCTTTCTTTCTTACCTCAGCGAGGCGTTGGGCCAGTCGATGCGCATACCAGATCGGCATCGGCATATAATCGGGGGTCTCCTCGCAGGCATAGCCGAACATGAGCCCCTGGTCCCCTGCGCCAATGTCGCCGTTTCTATCAACGCCCATAGCGATGTCGGGTGACTGCTTGTCGATGCTGGTCAGGACCGCACAGGTCTGCCAGTCGAATCCCATGCTCGAGTCGGAGTACCCGATTTCTTTTATAGTGCCGCGCACTACCTGCGGCATGTCAACATAGCAATCCGTCGTGATCTCGCCCGCGATAAGGGCAAGCCCTGTGGTTACCAAGGTCTCGCATGCCACCCTTGCATAAGGGTCTTTGGCGATGATCGCGTCCAGAATTGCGTCTGAAATCTGATCGGCTACCTTGTCTGGATGGCCCTCGGTTACCGACTCCGATGTAAAGAGGAAGTTGGGCATCATGGCTTGAATCTCCTAAAAAATAGACTTTTCACTTCTATAAAAAAACCGGCCGTCGCCGGTTGATTAGCCAGGGCGATTAATCCTACGCCTGTTTTTCTGGCGGAGAGGGAGGGATTCGAACCCTCGGTACACCTTTCGGCGTACACTCACTTAGCAGGCGAGCACCTTCGGCCTCTCGGTCACCTCTCCAGGCTTTTCTTTTCGAGGTCTAATGACCTTGAAATTTTTAAGGTATGGCGGAGGGAGTAGGATTCGAACCCACGGTGCCTTTCGGCACAACGGTTTTCAAGACCGCCGCCTTAAACCACTCGGCCATCCCTCCCGGGATATTCATGACCCGTTGAAAACCTGAACAAGTTACTGTCACAGGCATATACTGTCAAGAAGGCTTGATGAATTCATTATATTTCTTCTATGCCCCACTTCTTGAGTTTTTGGCGTAGCGTTTTTCTATCTATGCCGAGGATGCGCGCGGTCTCTGTGCGGTTTCCTTTGCTTTCTCTCAATACCTGCACGACATATCTGCGTTCCATCTCATCCAGGGGCATGAGTTCGTATGTCTCGTATGAGCCGCTTTCGGTTCCATCAACACCATCGATGCCATGTCTCTGGAAAGTGTCTTGGCCGCCTGCTGTTATTGGAAGTCCGCTGAGTTCGATATCGTCCGGTCCTATGGCCTCTTTGTCGGCAAAGATCACCAGGCGCTCCATGCTGTTTTCAAATTCCCTTACGTTGCCAGGCCATTGATATTGTGACAGGAGACGGATTACTTCTTCTGTAAGAAAAAGGCCACGGCGTCCATGCTTTTCACCGAATTTCTTCAAAAAGTATTCGGCCAAGGCTGGTATATCGTCTTTTCGTTCCCTAAGAGGTGGGGTCTTTATTGCAACTACGTTTAATCTGAAATAGAGGTCTTCGCGAAAAGTCCCGTTTTGTACGGCCTGCTTTAGGTCTTGATTCGTAGCCGCTATTATTCTGACATCCACTTTGGTGAGTCTGTTGCTGCCCACCCTTGATATTTCTTTTTCCTCTACAGCTTTAAGGAGCTTTGCCTGGCGCTCAAAGCCTATGTTTGCTATTTCATCCAGAAAGAGCGTCCCATGGTTTGCAAGTTCAAATTTACCCATCTTATTTGCATTGGCCCCTGTGAAGGCACCCTTTGCATGTCCGAACAGTTCGCTTTCAAACAGCGATGGAACAAGAGTAGAACAGTCGACCGGCACGAATGGGTGGTCGCGCCTTGGACTCAATTCGTGGATGCGCCTTGCAATGAGACCCTTACCTGTTCCGCTTTCCCCAGTTATCAATACTGTACTGTCGGTAGGTGCGAGTCTTGCCACCTGTTCCAAGAGGGTCTTTATAGCCTTGCTTTCGCCTATGATCTTGACCTCACCCTCTTTGCGTTTGAGCTCTTCTTTTAAAAAGAGGTTTTCCATGGCAAGTTGCCTGGCTTTAAGGTTCCGCTCTACAGTTATAAGGAGTTCGTCGGGCTCAAAGGGTTTTGACAGGAAATCATTGGCTCCGAGGCGCATAGCCTCTATGGCGTTTTGTATGGTGCCATAGGCCGTAATTATAACCACTGGCACGATCGGGTCTTTTTCCCTGATGGTCCTGAGCAGATCAAGGCCGTTTATGTCAGACATCTTGAGGTCGAGCAGTATGAGATCGTATTCATATCGGTCAAGGAGTTCAGATGCCTCCTTACCCCTCGAGACCTCAGAGACATCGAATTTTCTCCGCCTTAAGACCTGAGCGCATCCATCTCTTATGGCCGCGTCATCATCTATAATCAAGATGTCCTCTTTCATCTTATGGCTATCCTCCGCCTGAAAGGGGTATTTTTACCTCAAAACGGGTCCCATACCCTGGTTTGCTATTTACAGTTATCTTTCCGCCGTGCCTTTGTACTATGCCATGCGTTATCGAAAGACCCAGTCCCGTCCCCTTTCCGGCCCGTTTTGTAGTAAAAAATGGTTCAAATATCCTTGGCAGTAGATCATCAGGTATCCCTGGACCATTGTCTTCGACGGTAAGACATACAAGCCTCTGTTCCTTTGAAAAATCCGTTTCTATAATGAGTTTTCCCTTGTTGTTCAGGGCCTCCCCTGCATTTATGATAAGATTAAGTATTGCCTGTTCAATCTGGCCTTTGTCGCCCATGAAATGGGGCAGGTCTTTTTTAAAGCGCATATCTACCTCTATATTTTTCAGTATATGATGATCTTCGATGAGGGCGTAGACATCTTTTATAATTTGATTCAAATCGACCGGCGCATAGCTTTTTGAAGAAGACCTGCCGAAATTCAAAAGCCCTTTTGCTATGATACGGCATCTTGTCGCAAGCTTTATGATCTTTCCTATGTTTTCATATGAGACGTCTTCTTCGTTCAGTTCTTCTTTTATAAGGTTCGCATAAAGCAGTATCCCGCCAAGGGGATTGTTGATCTCATGTGCTATTTCGCCTGCAAGCTTTCCCATGGCCGTAAGCCGCTCAGCCTGAAGAAGCTTGTCTTCCCATGATTTGATCTCTGAGACGTCTTTGATGAGGCTCTGATGCAGTATGCCGCTGCTGACGGACAACGGTAGACATACGACCTCAATGTCTATGTTTGAACCGTCTCCACGCCTGCCCATGGCGCTTCTCCATCCAGGCCTGGGTGTATCCATGGGCCATGGAGATATGAAGTCAGCCATAGATCGCCCTGGCACGTCTTCATTTCTTTGTTGTCCGAAGAGTGTTGAAAAGGCCTCGTTTGCGACAATGATCGTATCTTTTATATGGATGACTGCCGGCTGGCTTATTTCCTGCCAGTATTCTATAAATTCCTGTGTGATTTCTTTCGCGGGCGGCGGATTAATTTTAGCCACTTTCCCTGTTGTTTGTATTAAAATAGACAATAGACATATATTTAAAATAACTATATTTTATAGACAATTTCATTCGTCCTTTCAAGGGCATTGAGTTAAAACTTGACAGACGGAGTCAGGATGAGATATTTTATTCTGAATGTATATTCATTCACAATAAAAGCCGTATCTATATAAAATTATATATTATGAAGATAGCCGACAAACATGAAAAGATCATCCAGTCTTCCATTAAGGTCTTCGCAAGAAATGGTTTTTTTAACTCGCGGATATCCGAGATAGCGAAAGAGGCAAATGTCGCCGATGGTACTATTTATCTCTATTTTAACAATAAATATGATATATTAGTTACAATCTTTGAGGAAGAGATAGGGAAAATAATTGCAAAGGTCAAACAAGAGCTGGCCTTGCTTGAGAGCCCAGAGGAGAAGCTGGAGCGTTTTGCTGCATTGCACTTAAGCCTCGTAGAAGAAAATAGAGACCTGGCGGAGATCATCCAGGTCGAGCTGCGTCAGAGCAGTAAATTTATGAAGGAATATCGCAATAAAAAGTTCGCCGAATATGTAAACATCATCTCCCAGATAGTAAGACAAGGGCAGGCGGCAGGTGTATTCAGGGCGGACGTGATGCCGGGCATATTCAAAAGGGCGTTTTTTGGGGCGCTGGACGAGATGTCCCGCTTTTGGGTGCTTTCAAGCCGCAAAAAATATAGTGTATCGACTGCGGCAAAACAGATAAGCGAATTTTTCCTTCAAGGGATACGCGAGAAAACACCTGGCCAGTAAAAACAGACTATTTCTTTTTCTTTAGCTGATAAGGGTGTCGTTGTATAATGGTTTAAATTTAGTTATATATAAGTTAATATAACGGAAAAAACCTAACGTGCCA
>NZ_JBMFRG010000080.1:0-6953 GCF_049968175.1 Dissulfurimicrobium sp. | reverse complement strand
TCAGAAGATATCCCCAGATTAAGAGATGAAGTCACAAGGCTTGAGATCCAAAAGGCGAAGATCCCTCAGATCGAAGAGGAGCTCAGGTCGATGCAGACCCTTTTATCCGAGGCCTTGAGGCTCTTGCCCGAGAAGAAAGACATTCCATCGGTATTGACCGAGATATCAAACTTGGGAAACGACGCCAGGCTTGAATTTAATCTCTTTAGTCCGCAGACTGAGGTTTTGGAAAGATTTTATGCGGTTATACCTGTCAAGATGGAATTCACTGGTTCATTTTTTGACATTATGGGATTTTTTGACAAAGTAAGCCGCATGGGCCGGATAGTTCAAATGAGAGAGATAAGCATGGACAATCCCAGACAGGGTAGAGATGTCTGGAGCCTGAAGGGTCAGCGGCATCCAGCGCACCCTGGAGATAAAGCGGACAGCGCCGCCGACAATGCCTGGGTTGAGACCCAAGGTGGCGGGGGGTGGATTGTTGATGTGAAATGCCAGGCGGCAACCTTCCGTTTTTTGAGTGAAGATGAACAAAAGGCTATTGCAGCCGCAGCCAAAAATAAAAAAAATAATGGCAAATAACAAGGGTGACAAGAAGTAGTCATGGATAAAAGACACATAGGTATACATACTAAGGGGCTTCTTGCGGTTTTGGCCGCGGCTGTTTGTGTATGGATGTGTGCAGGCTGTGAAAGTAAACCTACTATAGTCGTTACCCAGGTCCATCCAAGGAAGGCGAGCTCAGCGGATTTGAAGGATATGGAGGAGAGGCTCCGGAAACTGCTTGCGCCGCTTCCATACGCCTATGACCCAGAGGGGAAGCCCGATCCCTTTCAACCGTTTATCAGGGCCCAGGTTGCCAAGAGAGGGGTTGAGAAGGCCTGCGCGACACCACTTGAGTGCATGGATTTAGGGCAGCTGAACCTGACAGCGATTGTCACTGAAACCGGCGGTAAGAAGATAGCGATGGTACAGGACGCCTCAGGAAAGGGATACATCATAAAAAGGGGGGTTAGGATCGGCTATAATAAGGGTGTCGTAAAGGACATCCTTTCAGACCGGGTGGTAGTTGAAGAGGAAATCGAGGATATGAGAGGGCGGCCGCTTGAAAGAGAGAGGGTTTTGCCACTGCATCCGGAGGGACAATAATGGTTCGGCAAATGAGGGTACGGTTTTTTTTGGGTTTTCTGCTCATGATCTCCCTGATGTTCGATACGCCTCTACATGTAGGTATGTCGGCTTTATATGCCCAGACACAGGCTCAGACAGATGTCTCATCGTGGCTGAATGACCTGCAGAGACGTGCACCCCAGGGATTGGACAACCGGCAAAATGTCGATGGTGTTTCGCCAGCACCCAATCCCGTAAGGTCTGCTGCGCTCATAAGTGTTGATTTTTATAAGACTGATATACATAACGTATTCAGGCTTATCGGCGAGGTAAGCGGCAAAAACATAGTTGTTGATGAAGATGTAAAAGGTGACTTGACCCTTTCCCTACAAAATGTGCCGTGGACATTCGTATTGCAGGTCGTTAAGAGCCTCAAGGGGCTTGAAAGCATCGAACGTGATAATACCATCATGATATATCCTGCGGGCAAGAAAGTTGCGTGGGTGGGCGAGAGTGGCATGTCGGGGCTCGGGAGTCTGGATATGACGCTCAAGTCTATGCCGGCGAACAGGCTGGTTGTGGAGTCAAGAGCTGGATATCAGACCCCGATGGGCCAGATAACAAGGGCGGAAGGGCTTGTCAAAGACGCCATCGAGGCTGAAAGGCAGGGTGAGTTTGATAAGGCCTTTGAATTGTATAAAAGCGCATCTGATATGTGGCCTGAAAATACAAGCCTTGCCAAGAAGGTGGCTTCAATGGCGCTTGGCCGTGAAGACGATGAGCTTACAGGATTGAATTATGCAAGAAAGGCCTTGAGCTTTACTCCTAAAGACAGCGAGGCTGCAACCTTTGCGGCTATAGCCCTCGCCCGAATGGGGAAAAATACAGAGGCAAGGGCCTATTTTGAAAAGGCGATCAGCGTTGACAAACCCTCTCTCAAGACGCTTTACAACTATGCAGTGTTTTGTTTTTCCCAAGGTCTTTATCGAGATGCCCTTCGCGTTATTAACCGTATTGAGAATAACTATTCGATTTCTCCCGAGATGATGATGTTGAAAGGCGAGGTCTATGAAGGCCTTGGCAGTACCAGGGAGGCGATCGCCGAATACAGGGCGATTATAAACGCTGGACATGGGGTCCCTGATGACATCTCGCAACAGGCCAGGGCGAGACTAGATCGGCTTACAACCCACGCAGGCGGATTTCATTGAATCTTTAAGCGGTTTGGAGGATTGGGTATGGGAGAAATCCATTTTAAATTTAAAGAAAGGCCGGCGGCAAGATACAGTCTTATTTTTTTATGTCTGTTTTTTGTGATGATTGCCTATGGCTGCGCAGTAAATACAGACAGTGTGCAGAAGAAACCCTTTGCCGCTGCAGTGGACATAGAGCAGGTTGCAATACCGCATAGTGCTAATGCGGCAGATGGTTCGTCTCTCGCCGCCGGTGCCCATAATACAGGTGGTGCGGCGGCTAAGGTCTATCGTCCTGGTGTGATGTGGCAGCCTGCGTATTCCGTCGGAGATGTCGCAATCCAGACAAACGAGGCCAAGCTCTCCGCCATGCCTGTGGGTGCAGATATCCACACGAGGGGCGGCAGAGTGAGGTTGGGCGATGCAGTAAGACAACTTGCCAAATTAAAGGGTATGAGCGTCAATTGGGCGAGCGACGTCAATCAGGATCTACCGGTCGAGGTCAACATCAATGCCGATGATGACTTCTGGAAGGCCCTTTCAGGCATATTGAGACAGCTTGATTACTTTTACGAGTTCAAAGATAACACGATAACAGTAAGATATAAAGACACAAAGAGATTTTATCTACCCATGCCGTTTATGGAAACTTCATACAAGACAAGCGTAGGTGGGGATTTGTTGGGTGGTGCAAGTGTCTCTGGTGGCAGCCAAGGCGGTTCGGGCGGCGGTGATAAACTGAAGGCCGTGCTTTCTTCTGAACATGATAGTGATAAGGTGGATATCTGGGTGTCTATCAATAAAAATCTTGACAAGATACTCAATCTTGCTACTGCGCAGGCCCAGCAAAAGATAGGCGGCGAGCTTACGCCTGAAGAGGAGGACAGGATCAGGGCGCTTTGCGAGCAGCAGTTTCCCCAAATGCCGGCTGAACAGGCCTTGTGTCTTGAGAAGGCTAGGTCTGAAAGAAAGATGGCCTTTTTGATTAAGGGGTCCGAAACGGACTCTAGTAAACAAAAAGTAAAAGTCAAACCAGGTGATGCTACGGATAAACTCGGCGAAAGGGAAGGATATTATTATACAATAGATAAACCGCTCGGCATTGTCACCGTCACGGCACCTAAATCAATACTTGAGCAGGTTGAAAACTATTTCAATACGCTTAAAAAAGAGATGTCCAGACAGGTTGTTATAGAGGCGAAGATCGTCGAGATATATCTCAACCAAAATTCTCAGCAAGGCATCGACTGGACTGGCCTTCTTAAGAATTCGCCGTTTGATTTCAAGGTGACATTCGGCAATGGCGGTGTTGTTGTCCCAAAACAGGGTACGAAATTTATCGGCAAGCTTACAATGGGAGACAAGGCCTTCACCCTTCTCCTCAACGCCATTGGAGAATATGGTCATACGAAGGTCCTGTCCGATCCAAAATTGACCTTGATGAACGGCCAGAGCGCGATGATGACCGTCGGTACGAGCATAAGTTATCTGGCAAAGGTCACTTCAACCATAAACAATAACATCGGTGGCGGCGGCCAGACCACCTATACGACGGAGACTGGAAATGTTCTTTCAGGTGTCGGATTGGGTGTAATGGCCAATATTTCATCGGATGATGAAGTGGTTTTGCAACTTACGCCTGTAACCTCAAAATTGGAGAAAGACCCTCCGGATCAGGTAGTTATCGGGAGTCAGGCGACAGGTTTTGCACAAGTCGGGCTTCCCAGAGTTTTTATGAGGGAATTGACCACAGTGGCCCGCGTGAAGAACGGCCAGATACTAGTCGTTGGCGGTCTGATCGATGAAAATATAGAAACCAATAACAGCGAAGTCCCTTTGCTTGGCGATGTGCCGCTGATCGGCAGGCTGTTCAAGAATACTCAAAAGACTACGCAAAAAAGGGAGCTTGTCATTTTACTGAGACCGGAAATCGTGAATCTTTAAGAGACCCCCTGCTTCCCTTTTAAGACAGGGGGTATGTCTGGGGTGGCATTTAATTAAACAGCAGGTGTGGCAGGTCATTTATGTGGCAAGGCACCAGTCAATGTCTGGATAAATCCCTCATCAGGTATCGTTGAGGTCAAGGCATTCCCTGTTCAAACCCTTCGGGCGCAAACATTTCAGCTATACACAGAATCATGGATGCCTGCCTGCCGGCAGACAGGATTGATGCCATTGCCTTGCATCATTAATTCAAAAAGCGCTATATTAATTTATAAATAAAGGTGTTTTATTTTTATTGGCATGTTTCAGCTGGGAGTGTTAATTCTTTATCTTTAAAATTCAAATAAATACATTAATCAAGGTACTTTAACTTATTGACAATTTAGGACGTTGCTGTTTAATATTTTTTAAATTTCAGGTGAATTATGGGTGAGTTGACAAGCGGCAGATCCATAACGAGATTCGGCGTCTCCATACCATCAGATCTCATTAGAAATTTTGATGATTACATTAGGGCACGTCAATACAGTAACAGATCTGAGGCGATTCGCGACCTTATTCGGGAAAAATTGATAGCACAGGAATGGGAGAGAGAAGTACAAGGCAAGGAGGTGGTCGGGACCATCACCTATGTCTATGATCATCATAAGCGGGAACTTGTAAATTCAATCGTTGATATTCAGCATGATTTTTCGGAGCATGTCATAGTATCGCAGCATGTCCATTTGGATCACAGTAATTGCCTTGAGGTCGCCATAGTCCGCGGCAAGGCAGGGGCCCTGGAAGGCCTTGCCGATAAATTGAAGGCCTTGAAGGGTGTCAAACATTGCAAGCTCACCATGACTACTACAGGGGCTGATCTTAGTTAGTTGTGTCCCTGACGATCCGTCATTTCCGCGAAAGCCTGGATCCATATTTGTTGATCTTCATTGGATTTCTGTTTGTGCAGAAATGACAAATCTAGATTTTTAGAGGTCCCTTTGGGATATTTTACGGCATGTCCTGTTTATTTACCGGCAGAATATATCTTTCAGATTTTAACAAAATGATCAGTCACAAAGGTCGAGTCATATTTTCACGATTCAGGAGCCATAGAGATGCATGAACAGGGAGAGTTTTTTGTTGAGCAGAAAAAGACCCGAGACATCGCGGATGAGCTGAAAAAGTCGTATCTGGATTATTCAATGAGTGTAATCATAGGACGTGCATTGCCTGATGTAAGAGATGGGCTTAAGCCTGTACATAGGCGGATATTGTATGCCATGTCCGAGCTCAGAAATGATTACAATAAGCCATATAAAAAGTCGGCAAGGATAGTGGGTGATGTCATAGGTAAATATCATCCACATGGCGATGTCGCCGTCTATGATACTATCGTCAGGATGGCCCAGGGTTTTGCAATGCGTTATCCGCTGATAGACGGTCAGGGCAATTTCGGTTCCGTCGATGGGGATGCTCCTGCAGCCATGCGTTATACAGAAGTACGATTTGCCAAGATCGCTCATGAGATTATGGCAGATATAGATAAGGAGACCGTTGATTTTGTACCGAATTACGACGATTCCTTGAGAGAACCGGTTGTGTTGCCTTCCAAGGTCCCCAATCTACTTGTAAACGGCGCATCAGGAATTGCTGTCGGTATGGCCACCAACATCCCGCCCCACAATCTCGGCGAGGTGGTGGATGGCCTCATAGCCCTTATAAAGAACCCTGACATAACCATCTCCGAACTCATGGAATATATCCATGGCCCTGATTTTCCGACCGGCGGTTTTATCTGTGGAAAGGCCGGCATGAGATCGGCCTACGAGACAGGCAAAGGCGTTATAAAGATCCGCGCCAGGGCCTTTATTGAGCAGGTCGCAAAGGGAGGGCGTGAGAATATTGTTATCACCGAGATACCATATCAGGTCAACAAGGCCAAGCTGGTCGAAAAAATAGCAGAGCTCGGGCGCTTGAAACAGGTTGATGGCATACATGATGTCCGCGATGAGTCCGACCGGGATGGGATGCGGATAGTAGTGGAGCTCAAAAGAGACGGGGTGGCCCAGGTGGTTTTGAATCATCTTTACAAACATACCCAGATGGAGACAAGCTTTGGCGTCATCTTGATCGCTATTGTAAACGGAAGGCCGGAACTCCTTGATCTCAAAGGGCTCTTGACCCACTTTCTCCAACATAGGAAGACCATCATTATAAGGCGTACTACATATGAACTAAAAAAGGCGCAAGAGCGGGCCCATATACTGGAGGGGCTTAAAACAGCCCTTGAAAACCTAGATGAGGTTGTCGGTCTGATCCGGGCATCGAAAACCCCTCAGGAGGCGAAATCAGGCCTTATAGAGCGGTTCGCCCTCTCACTTATACAGGCGCAGGCCATCTTGGATATGAGGCTTCAACGTTTGACCGGTCTTGAGCGCGATAAGATCCTTGATGAATATGCCGCGATACTTAAAGACATAGAGCGGTATAAGGCCATTTTGGCGAGTGACGCTCTTGTGTTGGAGATCGTCGAGGAGGAACTCAAGGCGTTAAGGTCCGAATATGGCGATGCAAGGAAGAGTGAAATCGTCGACGATCTTGAAGAGATCGATATTGAAGACCTGATAGTCGAGGAGGATGTGGTTGTAACGCTATCACATGGTGGTTATATAAAACGGAATCCGGTAAGTCTATACAGGAGTCAGAGGCGCGGAGGAAAGGGGG